>JAAZFO010000177.1 GCA_012511695.1 Erysipelotrichia bacterium
CGTTAATAGATTGTCCCTAATGGTGGGATAGCGGCGATATAAATCTTTGAGTAAGAGTTTCATTTCTTCTCTTCTAGTCTGTTGATTAGCCGGACAGTTCGACACTATCACTGGTAATTTTTCTTCTTTGATCAATTTAGTAATTTCTGATTCTCTGACATTAATAAAAGGACGAATAAAAGTAACATCAGCTCTATTTAAATACATTTTTGGTGTAAAAGAAGCGATCCGTCCCCCAAAAAGGGTATTCATAAAATAAGTTTCAATGGCATCATCGGCATGTTGAGCAAAAGAAACTTTATTATACCCTAACTCGCTGGCGACTTTATTCATTGAAGCTTTTTTCATTCTTGAACAAATCGAGCAAGAAAGATGGCTTTTATTTTTTTGTTGGAGTTTTAAAATTTTGTAGACGTCAGTATTGTTAACGACGACAAGATCTAAGTTTAGAGATTTGCAAAAATCACGCATAAGTGTCGGATCAAAACCCGGAAAACCCAAATCTAAAATGACTGGTTGAATGCAAAAATCAGTGTGAGAAAACTTGCGGTAAAGTGATAAAGCATAGGTTAAAGCCACACTGTCTTTTCCTCCGGATAAACCGATTAAAATTTTATCACCGTTATTAATAAGATTGTATTTTTGGTCAGCCTGTCTAAGGCGCGCTAAAATGGTTCTAATTGCCTTCATCTACAAATAATTATATTATTTTAACTAGAGGTTTAAAAGATGAAAAGTGGTTTTTTGTTAATTGATAAAGAGAGCGATTACACTTCGCGTGATGTTTGTAATATCGTGGCGAAGAAGTTACAAGCTTCCAAAGTCGGACATGGGGGCACTCTTGATCCTTTTGCGACTGGCTTATTACTCGTCGCTGTTGATAGTGCGACTAAAACATTTAATTTCTTAGACACTAATTTTAAAACTTATGAAGCCTCTTTATTGCTCGGCAGTAAAACCGATAGCGGCGATTTAACTGGACAAATAGTGGAAACCGCTCCAGTGCCAGACATAGATTTAACGAATGTTCAAAAGTTATTCACCTCTTTAATTGGAGAAAATTTGCAAACAGTGCCGTTGATTTCTGCTGTGCGTGTTAAAGGTCGCCGCCTTTATGAATATGCGCATGCTGGCGAAGAGGTGGAGTTGCCAAAAAGAATCGTGGAAATTAAAAGGCTTGAACTAATCAGTTATAAAAAACCTACGCTAAAGTTTAAAGCGACAGTGAGCAAAGGGACCTATTTAAGGGTGCTGGGCGAAGAAATTGCTGAAAAATTAGGGACAGTTGGTCATCTTGTTGCTCTCCGGCGCACGCACATGTTGAATATGGATGTAAATAAAGCAAAGAAGGTTAAACAATTCACAGAGGAAGACCTGATCGATCTCGGCGATGTCTTGGGTAAATTTATGCCGATTATGACTCTCGCCCATCCCTAGCAAATTAAAAAAGCGAAGCACGGTGGAAAGTTATCACTGAAATCCTTTGCTGATATCATCCCTTTATTTTGTGTCCGTGATCACGAAAATAACTATCTTGCTATTTATGAACATAGCGATTTAGGTTATTATAAATGTGTTAGAGGGTTAGGTTTTGAAAATCATTGAGTTTGCCATTGATAAAGTCCCAGTGAACGATAAAGAGTTCGTTTTGTGTTTAGGTTTTTATGATGGTCTACATTTGGGTCATCAAAAATTAATCAAGACAGCCCTTAAGGAAGGGGTGCCAGTCGGCATTATGACTTTTGATGTTGCCCCTGCTGTTTTGCTCGGTAAAAAAGAAAATTTTAGTTTGACATCGACATTTGACAAAGTCGCTTTGCTTGAAAAGCTCTGTGTTAAGTATTTCTTTTTGATGCAGTTTGATCAAAGTACTTTAAAAGTGACTAAAGATGAATTTATAAACCGTGTTTTAAAACCTTTAAATCCGCAAAAGATTTATGTCGGTGAAGATTATAAATTCGGCGCTTATGCGGAGGGCGATGTCGCCGATTTAAAACGCTTTTTTGACGTGCAAGTCGTGCCGATTGAAAAATCGGATGGTTTAAAAATTGCTTCTAATAAAATTCGAGAATTTGTCGAAGCGGGTGAAATGGAAAAGGCGGCCTCCTTTTTAGGGAGAAGTTACCGCATTTGCGGTCTAGTAGTCGAAGGGGCTGGAAATGGTAAAAAAATCGGCTTTCCAACTGCTAATTTAGCTCTTGACTATCCTTATGTTTTTCCTGGAAACGGTGTTTACATCGGTTATGCCCATTTTCTTAATCGTAAGCGTAAAGCTATTATTTCTGTGGGCACCCATCCGACTATAAACCAACTCTTAAAACCGATTATTGAAGTATATGTGATCAACTTTGAAGGCAGTTTGTATGGAAAAGAGATTTGTGTAGACTTTGTCTCTAAGATTCGTGAGATGATTCGCTTTGACTCTCCAGAAGAGTTAACCGCACAAATCATCAAAGATGAACAAACAGCAAAAAACACTTTGAAATAGAACGATAAAAATATATGATGTTCATAGCGACTTTTCTCTAGGTATAGCGA
>JAAZFO010000178.1 GCA_012511695.1 Erysipelotrichia bacterium
CCATCGTTCAAGGTTTCAAAATCAATAGTGATACAGTATGGAGTGCCGATGGCATCTTGCCGACGGTAACGTTTGCCAATGCTACCAGTATCATCATAAACAACGTTAAAATACTTAGCTAGTTCCATATCAACCTCGCGCGCTTTACTTTCCAATTTTTTTGATAAAGGTAAAACTGCAGCTTTGAATGGAGCAAGAGCCGGTAAAAGATGCATCACAATTCGAGTATCTTTGCCATTGACTAGTTCTTCATCATACGCATCACACAATGTCATCAACACCAGGCGGTCCAAACCGACTGAGGGTTCAATGCAATATGGCACATAGCGTTCATTTGTTTCTGGATCTAAATAATCGAGTACTTCGCCACTGAATTGAGTATGCCGTTTTAAATCGTAATCAGTGCGGTCAGCAATTCCCCAAATCTCACCCCAACCAAAGGGGAAAAGATATTCGATGTCAGTTGTGGCTTGGCTGTAAAAAGATAATTCCGCTTTCTCGTGATCTCGGTAACACAAATTTGCTGACTTAATACCCATAGAACTCACAAAATTTAAGCAATATTCTTTCCAATAATCAAACCATTTTAAATTTTCGCCTGGTTTGCAGAAAAACTCCATTTCCATTTGGTCGAACTCTCTTGTCCTAAAAGTCATTTGTCCAGGAGTGATTTCATTTCTAAAGGCGCGACCGACATTACAAATGCCGATTGGTAATTTGCGACGGGTAGTCCGCATCACGTTTTTAAAATTAACGAACACACCTTGAGCTGTTTCTGGACGTAAATAAACAGTGGACTTTTTATCTTCAGTCACCCCGACGTGCGTTTTAAACATCATATTAAATTGGCGAATATCAGTAAATTCTTTGTGTTTACAATTCGGACAAACAATTTGATGTTCGCGAATGAAAGCCATCATTTGTTCATTAGTCATGCTGGCTACATTTTCATTTGGAAAAGCACCTTCGATTAAATGGTCAGCTCTAAAACGTTGTTTACAATTTTTACAATCAATGAGCGGATCATTGAAAGTTGAGACATGTCCAGTTGCTTCCCAAACTTTAGGATTCATTAAAATGGCAGCATCAATACCGACATTAGTGCGGCTTTCTTGAACGAACTTCTTCCACCACATCTGGCGGATATTTTGTTTAATTTCACTTCCCAAAGGGCCATAATCCCAAGTGTTACTCAAACCACCATAAATTTCAGAGCCTTGGAAATAAAAACCCGAAACAATGAAGTGGTTAGACAATTTGTCAAATTCAAATTTGCGCATACATAACCTCTTTTACACATACGAAAGAGATACTACTAGTAATTACGATTGTTGTCAACCTATTATAAGTGTTTATAAGTATTGGTAACTAAATAGTTAAGAGGCGGATGTTCTTAAAGCGGTAACCGAAAGCATCTTGAATATAAGCAACAATTTTTTCAAACAAAACTAAGGCATCGGCTCGCAGGTAATGAGTTCCTGCCAAATGATAATCTCGAGCATTAAATATCTTCCTGAGCAAGAGCATCTGGTCTTTGGTCAAATCTCTTACAATCCGAGGGTGAAAGCAATTGCCGCAAATGAAACCACCATCCACAAATGAAAAGGCGACAATTTTTTGCTTTTTGCCACAGATTACACATTGATTGACTTCTAATGCAAAGCCACCGACACGCATCACGTGACTCATAAAAATCAATAAAGTCATTAGCCAATCATTAGTTTTTCGCAAAGTTTCGACTCCTTCTTCTAAACAGGCAAACATTTTATATTTTTCCTCATCTGGAAAAAGATGGATCATCATTTCTCCGATTAAAAGCAAGCTGCCTAAATAATTAGCATCCATTTCGACTTTAAAAGGAGTAAAAAGTTGTTTCGAACTTCTTAAAACTGGATATTTTAAATTGCCCTCGACTAACTCGATATCAACAATAGTCAAAGGGTTGTTGAGAGCACTATTTTTGCTTTTGGGATTATTAATGCCCCTTGCTAGAAAAGTAATCAGTTGTTTTTCCGCAATCGCTGTGACAATAGCATCTTTTTCTTTATACTGATTTGCAGTTAAAATAATCACTTTCATTTTTAGCTCTCTTATTTATATCCGTATTGTTTTAAAGCAGCTTCTTTATTGCGCCAATCAGGATCAACTCTCACTTTTAGGTGTAAGTAAATATGCTTACCGAGCATTTTTTCAATATCGGAGCGGGCCCAGGAACCAATTTTTTTGATCCTTTTGCCACCAGCACCGATTACAATAC
>JAAZFO010000023.1 GCA_012511695.1 Erysipelotrichia bacterium
CCGGAATAGCGGGCGGTCTACTTGCCGGATACGGAGCCACAAGGGAAAATGCAAATAATATGTTTACGTGTTTAGGCGGCATTTGTGGTGTAGTCTCTTTTATTTGTTATATTGTTGAAATATCGGAATATAATAAAATAGCTAAAAAGCACAAAAATATTAAATTGGTAGGCGACAAAATAATTGTAACCTTTTGACGTTTGTATTAAAGAAAACTGTATTTTTGTAAAAACATTTAAAACATGAAACTGTCTAAAATAAAAATAAATCCTTCCAATCCGAGAATTATTAAGGATGAAAAGTTTAAGAAACTTGTAAAGTCAATTAAAGATTTTCCAGAGATGATGGAAAAGCGACCAATGGTGTGCGTAACAGATGCAGACGGTTTGCTTTATCCTATCGGAGGTAATATGAGATTAAAGGCCTTGATTGAATTAAAATACAAGGAAATACCAGATTCATGGGTAGTTTTAGCGGATGATTGGAGTGAAGAACAGCGCAAAGAGTTCATAATTAAAGATAACGTTAGTTTTGGTGAGTTTGACTGGGACACGTTGGCAAATGAATGGAACGTTGAAGAGCTTTCAAAATGGGGTGTTGATATTCCTTTTTCTGAAATGACACAAGAAAATATTGATAGTAAATATAATAACAAAAATTGTGAGTATCCGCTTATACCGATATACGATGAAAAATACTCCGCATTTATTATTATTTGCAAGACCGCAACCGAAGAAGCTGGAATAAGAACAAAATTTAATTTTCCATACAAAGCTAAATCATATAAAAATAAGTTTTTAGGGGAATCAAATGTTTTAAACGCAAGTGAATTATTATGATACCGATAATTATTGTAAGTCATAAAAGAGCAAATAACGTATTAACGATAAATGCAATTGATAAATGTATTATATGTGTTCCGAAATCACAAGAAAGAGAATATAAAGAATACAATTCAAATAATGAAATTTTAGTACATCCTGACGAAATTATTGGATTGTCTCCAAAAAGGCAATGGGTTTTAGATAAAGTAGGAGACTGTTTCCAATGCGACGATGATATTACAGGAGTACATAGAATTTATTTAAAAGACTACAAAGAGAAGAATTTAATATTATCGAAAGAAGAAGCATTTGATTTGATTCAAGATTTTTATGAAATAGCGAAAGAAGTAGGAGTCCATTTATTTGGATTTAATAGAAGCACAAATCCTCTTATATATAGTGGAAATAAGCCATATATAATGAACAAATACATTTGCGGAGGAGGATTAGGACTTATTAAAAGTGATAAATTATTTTTTCCAAATTATCCACATTTTGTCGGGGAAGACTATTTTATAAACGCATTAAACGCATATCATCATCGATTTAGTTTGATTGATGCGAGATTTGCGTTTCACTATAGCAAGACAGAGGCTGGAGCTGGGGGGTGTGCTGATTACAGAACAACAGAAAAACGCAAAGAAACTTATTTCTTTTTAAAGCAAAAATTCGGCGATGCAATACAGCCAAAAAATAAAACAACTATAAAACCAACTATTAATCAATTTGAAAAAACTTTAAAAATTCCATATTAAATTGAAAATCATATTAAAAAAAAGTGTATCTTTGTATTATTAAATAAAAAAAAAGATGAAAGCACAAAAAGAAATTAAATTTATTGATGGATTTTCAGAAAGCGTATGGAAATCATTAGTTGTCAAATCGTTAAGAATTGGATGGGTAGATGGGTTAAATCAAGCATC
>JAAZFO010000179.1 GCA_012511695.1 Erysipelotrichia bacterium
AATTACAGCGGTAATGATCAACAATCTGGCATTTTCACAAGAAAAAATAGAAGTTCCATTAGCTGGAGAACGCGGAACACCTTGCTAAGTTATGGAGACACAAACCTGAGCTTCGTCTCTCCAAAAATTCCTTCGCTATCAGGGCGTGGTCCCGTATTCGCACTTTACAGCCGCTATATCAACTTAAATGCAGGCACTGTCCAAGACCTGGATAGATTTACAAATCACTATGCTTTTGCCAGTTCGTTCAAAGCATGGAAATACACAGCACATAAAGTTTCCCACGTTTTTTCAGATTTAGATGATAACAATTACACAGCATTAGAAAACCAAATAAGAATCAATAATATCATCAATTTTGAAACAGAAATTGCCAACAATCATAATCAAAAAAACAAAACAAATAGCTATGCTTATGATATCAGCTGGCAACCGAATTACAAGAGTATTTACTTCAAGTCGCGTTATTATTATAAGCCAAATGATTTTGCCAGCTCAAATATGCGGAGCACACAGTTCAACAATGCTCTGCGTTTCCCAGCCTTTACACGCATTATCAGCCTCTATTTTGATCACGATACAGATAAATTGAGTAATAAATATCAAAAAGAAGAAATCCGTCTCGCTGGTGAAACAAATATCAATAAAAATCTCAGAACACAATTAGAATTAAAGCAGATCGACACAGATTATGAAAACAGCAAAAAAGAAGAAAAGTTAATCAATAATAATTGGTATTACGATTTTGATCTTGGTAAACTAAAAACCTATCACTCAGCAAGCTTCAGAATTAGCCAAACAGACAAAGATAGCAAGCGTTTATCACAATCCTATCGCAGCAGCCTAATTTATCCAATCACTGCAAATCAACAGTTCAAAAGCTCTTTTACTCTCAATAATCAAAACAATAGCTTTAGCAACAGAAATGTCAAATCTCTCAATTCTAATCTCACTTTAACCAGCACTGTGTCGAGCAAAGTAAACAGCTCGCTCTCTTACTCAAATAATCTTTTTTTGCATAAACAAACAAATATGACTCACAGTATCTCAAGTAATATCGGCTATATCTATGCTGAAAATTGGTTTTTCTCATTCCGTACTGGCATATCGCAAAGACAGAAGCACAGCTATTGGTTCACAGGGCTGGGGCTCAACTATCAGCTATCATTGCCCTTACAAGAGCGTAAAGATATCACCAATCTCAAAGGTCGTATTATCGATCAAAACAATGCAGCCGTTGAAAAAAAGATAATCAAACTCAATCAAAATCTCGCAATCAGCAATCAAGAGGGCGAGTTCATCTTCCCCGCCTTGAGCAATGGAATCTATACCCTCGATATTGTTGACAAAGAAAACTATGTGCTCGATCCGCCTCTACCCCGTCGCCTACTTATCAAAACTGATTCTCTACAATATATAAATATAAAACAGACCTCTGCCTCATCGATTTATGGCAGTGTGAGAACTTTCAAACCAGTTGCAAATTGGTTTTTACAAGATGAACCTCAATTCTACGATGCTGGTGCCTATGCAGGCTTGACAATCACCCTCACGGATGGAAATACCACATATTCGAGCACCAGCGACATCAGGGGCAATTTCTCCTTCAAACGCCTCTCTTCTGGCACCTGGACGCTGACGATTGATCAAAATGCCCTACCCAAAAACTTCCAAACCGAATGGTCAGAACAAACGATCGAGCTTGGCGAATCGCAAGATTATCAGATCAATATCAAGATATCTGAAAAACTTAAAAACGTGATTATAAAGAAAATATGACTTGTGGGACCATCTTCGATGGAGTGAACAAGTGAACAAGTGAACGAGTGAGTAGTGTTTACCATCTCGTAATCTGATAATCATCGTTTTTAAAATACATATAACTAAACTTGGAAACCAATAATATACCACTCTCAGTCAGGCAAAATCTCTGTGTTTCTCTGTGGTTAATAAAAAAAGTTCGTTAAAGTTCGCTGTAGTTCGCTGTTAAAAAAAGTTCGTGCCCGTTCGTTGTAGTTCGCTGTTATCCTTTAAACCCTTTGTGCTCTTTGTGTACTTTGTGGTCTTTGTGGTTAAATAAAATATATTGTCTACCAGTCGGCAAAATCTCTGTGGATCTCTGTGTTTCTCTGTGGTTAATTTAAAAAGTTCGTGTCAGTTCGCTGTAGTTCGCTGTTAAAAAAGTTCGCTGTTCAATTAAAAGAATGCGATTCGCCAAACGCAAACCCAAACGGCAAGCCATCCACACTAAATCCCACCACAAACTCAGTAAATTCCCCTTTTTCATAGCTAATTTTCGAATAGAGTCCAGGTCGTACCCCTTTAAATTCATACAAGCCAGGATAGACATTGGTTTTCATCTTAACCACATCTTTATTCAGGGAAAAGTGATTGCTCATCAAAAGTGAATTTTGGTAGTCATAGAAGAAGCCCACAGCATAGTCAATAGTCGACACCAAAGGCTTATAATGCCCATCGATATACTGGGTTACAATCTTATTAACCACTCGTCCTGCCCCAATAGAAACAGATCTATCTTCATCTATTTTTTTGCTAAAGCCTGCCAAAAAGTCCATGCCCCAATAGCAAAAGATAGAATAATCATTTTTAACATGATATTTACCCATATATTGTTCGCCAGCATTTTCCACATTATCATTGAGCGGATTATACATTGGTTGTAGCGACCAGTCATTGATTACAAAAGTCTCTGAGAAAAACTCATTTACTGCATCAAATGAAAAGAGTATGAAGCCTAAATTATTATAAAACCAGACATCTGCGATTGGATCTGTGCGTACGCGTGGTGTGCCGCCTTGTTCTAAAACTTCATTAAACAGCTGATACGAGACAGAAGTAAGCAAGCCTAAAGTCTTTGGTATTGGGTAATTATGATAATGATACCATTCAGAGACTTTAACAAAACGCATACCTTCACCAATTGTATGGATAGGCAAATTTGGCATAAAGTTCAGCTTTTCATCTTTGAGATCAATATTGGGAAACTCTTGTGCCATAAAATGGCTCCAACCCTCATCCTTGATATATTTAAAAGGACGAGCCAAACCCCTAAATAAGAGTTTTTGTCCATTATAAAAGTCTTGATTGCTTAGCTTTTTATTATGTGCTCCATTACGCAGAATATCAAAGCCACCGTTCAGAGACATGCTGATCGGATTAAAATAAGCTTCTGAACCGACATTGATTTCGGGCTTATAAAAGTAGTAGTTATGAGCTGATAAAATTGTTAAAAATGACAAACAAAATGCTTTTCTGCGACTGCCTGTTGCATAATAAATTGGCACAGAAACAGCAATTCCCTCGGGAATATTGTGAATAGCAATTGCCACTGCAATACTTACGCCTAAAGCAGGG
>JAAZFO010000180.1 GCA_012511695.1 Erysipelotrichia bacterium
CAAACGATGAGCATGACAACACCAGAAGCATTCGTTAAAGCAATGGCTTGATCTTCATTAGAAAGACGGACTTTACCGATGTCGGTGCGATAGGAAAAACGACCAGTCAAATATTTTCTCATGGGTTTACCTCTTTTTCAACATTGGCTTTTAATTGCCCACAAGCGGCATCGATATCGCTCCCAAACTCTCTTCTAATAGTCGCGGTAACTCCACCTTTCATGAGGTAATCTAAAAACGCATGGATACGATTACCACTTGAACGCTGGAATTCAGCAAATTTATTAGTTTCGTTATAAGGAATGAGGTTAACATATCCCTTTGTCCCTTTGATTAACGCGATTAGTTCAGCAGCATGCTTTTTGGTGTCATTTATATTTTGTAAAAGTAAATATTCATAAGTGACACGGCGGTTAGTTTCTCTTTCATAATAACGGACTGCCTCCATCACTTTTTCTAGTGGATAAGCACGGTTAATCGGCATCAATTTATTACGCAATTCATTATTTGGAGCGTGGAGGGAAATAGCTAAATTAGTTTGCAAACCTTCTGCAGCGTAACGATAAATACCTTCGACAATACCACACGTTGATACGGTGATATGTCTGGCACCGATAGCTAAACCTTTAGGGTGGTTAATAATGCGCTTGAAATCCAAGACGGGTTCATAGTTGTCAAAGGGTTAACCTGTCCCCATAATTGTCACATGAGTGACGCGTTGCCCCTTATTTTCTTCTTTGAGTAAACGATTAAAAATTAAAACTTGTCCCATCATTTCAGCTGCGGTCAAATTTCTTTGCTTGCCTAAAATACCCGAAGAGCAAAAAGTGCATCCCATGTTGCACCCGACTTGTGATGAAATGCACGCGGCATTGCCGTAGTGGTAACGCATTAAAACACATTCAACTTGACAATTATCATCAAGATTTAATAAAAGTTTGATCGTCCCATCATCACTCATTTGTTTAGTATGAATTTTTGGTAAGGTCAAACAATATTTTTCTTTTAAGGTTTCGCGAAAACTTTTTGAAATATCGGTCATCTCATCAAAGTTTTGCACCTTATGGCCATAAATCCAGGTATAAATTTGTGTCGCTCGGAATGGCTTTTGCCCTTCCTGCTCCATTAAAGTGATCAATTTTTGCATTTCTAATCCGTAAAGATTAATCATCCATTCCACCCTTTTTCAACGCCGCAAAATAGTAAGAAGCACCGTATTTTTTATAGGGGAAATATTGTTTATCTCTTAACAAAACAAATTCTGGGTGCTCGTTGAGAAATTCATTAATAACAGCGGAACTTTCTTTTTTAGAAATAGTGTCGATTAAGTAAAGGAGGTAGCCCCCTTCTTCGACTTGAGCAGCCGCTTCTTCGATAACGACTTTTTGATTAGCGATATAGTCATCAAGTTTTTCTAAATCAAAATGAAAGAAATAATCCGGTAGTAATTGGAGTAAATTGAGCCGTGAATTGTCAGGCATGACCAAAAATGTTTGGACTTGCTTTGATAAGCAAGTAATAATCGAAGACGCTTGAGCTTCATAAATATTAACACCTTTAAGATAATTGTTTCTGGCTAAGAAATTTTTGGCTTTATTAAGGGTGTTGAGATTGCTGGCGATAAAATCAATATTTTCTAAAGTTGGATAATAAGCTAGTAGTTCACTGAAAATATCATTTGGGTATTCGCAGTAAATGGCTAAACCTCTTTGTAAGTCGAGATCGATGACATCAAACATCTCTTTATAGGCCAAAGGAAGTAGGCAGGCCAAGCGTTTCTCATAAACTTGATGGCTTTTAAATTTGATTTCTCCCCGGTATAAAGCGACACCTTCAGTATTTTTATTTCTTTCAAATTCTGGATATCTTTCAAAGAAGTCATCATTACTAATTAAGGTATTGTTAACTCTCACCACGGTTTGTCCTGGACGAGAATTGCTTCTTAAAATCTTATTCGCAGAAATATGACCGAATTGCTTATGCCACATTTTGACAATACCCACAGGTGTGTTATAGCGATAAGAAAGAAAATCATGTGACCCGACTTCAATGTCGCTCGGCACTAATTTTCGATCTTCTAAATAAGGATTAATAAAGTCTTCGGCTGACAGCTCACCTTCTTTTATAAATGGAGCCACTGCATCATTACACTCCTTTTGATCAAGGCGTTTGATAAATAAGGCGTTGCAAAGGGCGATTAGTAAGGTGACTATTCCTTCTTTTTCCATCTCCGGATAACCGAGACGGATAATTTTATCCATTACTAAAAAGTGTCTTAAAACACAACCGACAACCGCGGAAATGTTAACTCGATCTTCTCTGGTGAGATTGTGACGTCTGAAAACTGTTTTAAGTGCTAGTGAAAACGGAGTACGGTCATAAATAATTTTAAGAAGTAGTTCTTTTGCCAATGTTTGTTGAATCATATTGTTGTGTCCTCCACGATTAACCTTTTAAAGTCTCAAAGATATCACCAGTGAATATTTCATCATCATTTTCACCTTCAGATTTGCCTTCATATTGTGCACTTTCGCACTTCACTAAATTAGCTTCACTGATGAAACGAGGATAGTCATCGTTGAGCTCGACATAACGGTCACCCTGTGAGTAGTAATAAAACTCGACTGTTTTATTAATGGCGATTTCGCCTATTTCCTTGAAAATGAGTTTAGCGACTTGTTCTTGCCGGGCCGAAACTTTCTTCGGCGCATAAACATGAACAATGATGTTCCATGATGTTTGTTCAACCCCTAAATGGAAAACCATATTTTCTGGAGCCACAAAATTAATAGCATCGTTTTTGACACCATATAATTTGGCCAAATTAGGCGTTATTTGTCG
>JAAZFO010000181.1 GCA_012511695.1 Erysipelotrichia bacterium
CCAGTGCCGTTACCTTTAGGGCAACCACCTTGAATCATAAAATCTTTAATGACACGGTGGAATGGTAACCCGTCATAAAACCCTTTGCGAGCTAAGGTTACAAAATTATCAACGCTGATCGGTGCGCTCTCTTTATCTAAGACGACTTCGATAGTTCCAAATTCAACTACTTCAATGATGGCTTTCATACTTATACTTTCTCCTTATACATTAATGTATATATTTACTAATTTTATACTAATATTCTACTTAAATAACTTCAGGCAATCGTTCGTGATCAATTATTTTTATATCTAGTGTCGGATCAATTTCCAAAAGGATTTTACGCATTTGCGGCATAAATATACGCTCTATTTCATGCGGTAAATCCAAGTAATTAAAGCCGGCATTAACAATGTCTCTTCTGACGTGATGAGGGACATCGCCTGAGATATAAATATCACATCCCTCCGCTTTAGCAACTGGCCAATAACGCGATCCGCCACCACCAATAATGGCAACTTTTTTAATGGATTTATTACCGTAAGGTAACAATAATCCGTAATTTGTTTTCAGCCTTTGTTTTGCCATAACAGCGAACTCTTTAACCGGAAGAGCATCCCTCACTTCACCGATGCGCATTAATGGTTCGGCTTTGGGAGTATAAACATTGTCTAAACTTAGAGCTTCCGCTAAAGCGTCATTCATACCGCCTTCCCCCGCATCAAAATTGGTGTGGTAACTGTAAACCACTAACCCCTTCTCTTCGCAAGCGTGATACAAAGCTTCCTTAGAAGGATTAGTTTTAAATACTTTACCTTTTGGGCCGTAGATGAACGGATGGTGAGTGATGATTATATCTGGTTGCATTTCTTTTGCTAAAGAATACACTTCCCAATCAAAATCAAGACACAAAATTATTTTGTGCACTTTTTTAGGAAGGTTCCCCACCATTAAACCAACTCTATCTTGATACATGTCAGCGTAGCGTTTTGGAAATCTTTTGCCTAATTTTAAAAGTAATTTTTTGGTATTCATAAATTTCTCTTTAAGCGGCTTTTTTCTTGATTTAAAGCCAAAAGCCGTTCTTTTGGTAAATCACTCTCAGCGATGATTTTATTAATTTCACTTAAACGATTGCGATATTTTTCTTTAAATACCGCACTTTTTTCTTGACGGAGAACTGGACCAAATTCGAGATCTTCGTCGCCGATAATAGCGCAATCTGCTCTAATGAATTTAATGATTTCATAGTAAATGTTTTTTTCTTTGATAATTTTTTCATCGGCAATAGTAAAGCCTAGGCGACACACTTCTTTTCTCACTAATGGTATCGAGTTATGGGCGTCGACGATAATCGTTTGGATGTTGCTTAATTTACTTAAGTGTTTTTTAAGTATGCCAAGGATGGTGGTTCCGCCCATACCAGCGATGATTAAAGCGTCGACAACTTGCGGTAAATCTTCAAGACCATCACAAAAAAGCGGGATAATTTTATCAATGACTCCAGCTTCAGTGAGATTATTTTTTAATCTTTCGTATGGACCCTCTTTATTTTCAATCGCGTACCCTTTCTCGATGGTGCCACTTTGAAAAAGTGCAATCATCAACTTACCGTGATCACTGCCGATATCAGCGGGCACACATTTGGGGACTAAATCATGAATAGTCCGCAGGCGTTTTGACAACTTGACCATTAGAATTTTTCCTTATAGTCACCTAATCTTTTAGAACGAGTTGGATGTCTTAGCTTCTTAATCGCTTTGGCTTCGATTTGTCTAATTCTTTCACGAGTAACACCGAATTCACGACCGACTTCTTCTAAAGTCCGTGGCCGATTGTCATCTAAGCCATACCGCAGCCTAATGACTCTTTCTTCACGATCGCTCAAGTCTTTTAAAATAGCGTATAGTTCTTCTTTTAAGAGTTGTCTAGTCGTGTAGTCGACTGGAGACTCACTTTCTTTATCTTCTATAAAGTCGCCTAGATGAGAATCGTCTTCTTCCCCAATTGGGGTTTCTAGTGAAACCGGCTCCATTGCAATTCTTTGAATTTCACGGATACGTTTCGCGGATAATTCCCCATCCATTACATCGCTGATTTCTTCAGCAGTAGGTTCGCGGCCTAATTCTTGAATTAATTGTCTCTGGATACGTGTCATCTTATTGATGGTTTCTACCATGTGGACTGGAATACGAATAGTCCGCGCTTGATCGGCAATCGCTCTGGTGATAGCTTGTCGAATCCACCACGTAGCATAAGTTGAGAACTTATATCCCTTGGTATAATCGAATTTATCAACCGCCTTCATTAAACCCAGGTTTCCTTCTTGAATTAAATCAAGGAGTAACATCCCGCGTCCAACATAGTGTTTGGCGATGTTGACGACTAAACGTAAGTTAGCATTGATAAGAGCCATCTTAGCTTCTTCATCGCCCTCTAAAATTTTCTTAGCAAGAATTGGTTCTTCATACGCTTTCAATAAATTGTATTTACCGATTTCTTTTAAGTACATCTTAACTGAGTCATTAACTTTAACTTCGCTAACGACATACTTGGTTTTGGCTTTTTTCTTTTTCCCTTTTTCTTCTTCTTCTTCTTCTTCTTCATCATCAAGTTCGGAATCTTCATCCAAAAATTCTGTGTCATCATCTTCAAGTGCCGCTTTACTCTCATCAAAGTCCTCATCTGATATTTCCTCATCATCTTCATCATCAACGACAACTTCAACACCTTTGTCTTTGAAAAAGTTGATTAAATCAATGATCGTTTCATCATCGACATCAAAAGGATTGAGCGCATCGTAAATATCACTCTGCTCAATACAACCTATAGATTTTGCTCTTTTTAACAAATTATTTTTAATTTCATCTAAAGAGATAATTTCACCATCTTCATCATAGATAGTTTTAAGTGTTTTCTTTTTGTTTGAGGATAGCTTTGGGGTGCTAGCACCACCTTCGCTCACTTTTCTTCTTCCTCTTTTTTTTGGTTTTTCATCCACTGATGGATTTTCTACTTTTTTTCTTCCCATAAATCAATGCCCCTTTC
>JAAZFO010000182.1 GCA_012511695.1 Erysipelotrichia bacterium
CAATTTGCTGATTTTATTATCGAGATGAATAACGGCGCCATCACACAATCTTTAATGGCGGCCCCAAAAGAAGAAAAACAAAGCTTGCCAATTATTAAAAATAAACTTTTTAGAAAAAAAAGCAAAATACCTTTAGATTTTCTATTATCCCATACAGTCCATAAGATGAAACAAAAGAAATGGAGGACGTGTATTAGCTATGCCATGACGTCACTCGGCCTTATAGGTATCGGTTTAGCTTTTTCTTTATCGTCTACTATCGGAAGCAACATCAAAAAAGCATATCAGGATTTAATCGATGAAAATGCCCTCATGGTTAAGCTTAAAGACAATGTATTTTCTGTTAATGGGCAGTACGCTGCTAACTTTTATGAGGTTGGGGCCATCGCTGAACAATACAGTTTATATGTTGAAGATGTCGGCGTGACTTACTATTGCAATTTTGAAAGTTTTTTCGTTGATAATAATGCTCTAGCGATAGTAAAAGATCTCAGTTATCGAGTCTTGTCTGGGTTTAGTGCGCGCCATATCAACGAATTCACCTGGTTAGAAGACATTAATACAACCATTTATCCTGAGCCAGTTGATAGCTTATTAGATGATGAAATTATTCTTGGGCTTGATATTGCGACCCTAAGAGATCTGTGTTTTGAACTCCAAATTGAAAGGACAGTCTCATCACTCACCAGTTATCTCACTAGCCATGAATTATATGTCTATTTTGATTTAGCTAATGAAGATTGGACATATAGCGATCAGCAAATACTAAGAGTTATGGCCTTTACTTTAGAAAATAATATTACTCTTTATCACAGCAACCATTTATGGAATGAATATATGTTTGAAGAACGAATGCGGTTTCCCACTAGTGATGTGATTTCACAAGTCGATAAAAGCCCCTGGGTAATGAAGAAGATATATTATTTAAAAACTTTGGACCAACGCGATGAGTTGCTTAACCTTCTCATCGAAAACAAAGCTACGGATGAATTTATTTTTGAAATTGCTAACGAGGAGTATTATCCATGGCTTTATTATCAACGGCCGATGAGTGAAAGAAATCGCGTGTTAGTTTTTCAAAATACTATTGCCCATATTCCACACTGGCATATTCCTTATTTTATGAACAACGATCATAATTTGTCGGTGCCGATTAAAGGCAATCAAGGCGGCTATTTGATTTTTCCAGAAACGTTGATGATCGGTTTTGCCAAAACCATCTATTTTTCCAAAGATCAATTTTTATTAGAAGAAATAATCGATCAACAAACGACTCGCGATTGTTCTTTTATTTTTCAAGAGCAATTACCACCTTCTGTTTTGTCAGGCAACTACGCTACGAGCTTGCAAGGTGGGGTGCAATATAGGTTAATTGGACAGCAGCAAATATATGGGCGAACTCCACAATTAAATAGTGAAGTTGTTGTTTCTTCAGCCTTTTTTGACTATTTAAATATAAATGAATTGCCCGCTACTATTTATATTGCTACTCCAAAAAATGAAATTCTTACTGAAGAAGGACGCCTCATCCATGATTTTGTATTAGTGCCTTTAACGGTTACTGGAATTATTAGGGCGAACAAAAATTTCATCTATCAATATGAAAATTGGACAACACTTTTTTTCCAGTGTGAAGTCGGAGTGTCCTCTTTTTCTTTGCAAACTGATGTTCTCGCCTTTCCTTTAAAAAATCCAAACAAGATCAAAGAAAGTTTAACTGCTTTTCAAAAAGGTTTTCCTCAATATGACGCAATTAACCCACTACTAGATATTAATGAGAGCGTTGATACCGTTTGTCACTATCTCAGCATAGCCCTAATTATCTTTTCTTCTATCTCCACTTTGATTGCTATTATTTTGTTAACGATGTGCAATTACCTCTATGCTCTAGAAGGAAAAAAAGAAATCGCTTTGGCGCGATGTTTAGGGGTAAACAAAAAAGAAAGCCGAAAATTTTTGTTTGTTAATTCTTTGGTGCAATGCTTCGTTTCTTTTGTTTTAGCTAGTCTTGAATTAGTAATCATATCAGCAGTCGCAAACTATGAAGTTAGTCAGACATTTTCTCTTGGGTTTAGTTATGTTTTTAATCCTTTTTGTCTCGTGCCTATGTTGTTGCTAGCACTAGTAATTGCGGTAATTTCAAGTGGGTTGATAAGTAGTAGAATTAATAAAATTAATCCCATTGATGCGATGAATAGTTAAAATAAATAATATTTTATTTTGTTATTTATAGTAATTCCCTTATAATGTAAACCACTTAAAAGAAGGGGTTTATTAATATGGGATTAAAAGCGGGCATTGTCGGTTTACCAAATGTTGGCAAGTCAACACTTTTCAATGCCCTCACTAATTCGCAAGTTGAAGCCGCTAATTATCCGTTTGCGACGATCAAACCTAATACTGGGGTAGTCAGTGTTCCTGATGAAAGATTGGAG
>JAAZFO010000183.1 GCA_012511695.1 Erysipelotrichia bacterium
ATCTTGTTCTATTCACTTCTTTATCCAAATTATGGAATCTGGTGATAATATCATCAATATCGTTATTATCTATAGGGCTGCGTTTATCATCAAGTGTGTAGCCATCAGCTTCCATATTATAAAACCAGACTTTGTCTGTGCCACCGGTATTAGTTTTAGTAAATATCAAAATTGCCGTTGATACACCGGCGTATGGTTTAAATACTCCGCTTGGCATAGAGATAACAGCTGTTAATTTTTGATTATCAATTAATTCTTTTCTAATTGCTTTGTGGGCTCTACTTGAGCCGAAAAGAACTCCATCAGGCACAATAGACGCTGCTCTTCCACCGACTTTTAACATTCTAAGCATCACCGCTAAGAATAATAGTTCGGTTCTCTTTGTCTTTGTTACAGCTAATAAATCTTTTGAGACTGCTTCATAAGCTAAGCTGCCTTTAAAAGGCGGATTAGCAAGTATTAAAGAAAACTTATTGGCGACTGTATTTTCTTCTGATAATGAATCTTGATATTTAATATCTGGCTGATCAACACCATGAAGCATCATGTTCATAGCGCCAATGCGAAGCATCGTTTGATCTGTATCATAACCACTAAACATCGTTGTGGTATATTTTTCTTGATTTTCAGCTTTTAGTAACTTATTTGCATAATGTTCATGGATATATCTTGCTGATTCGACAATAAAACCAGCACTGCCCATTGCTGGGTCTGCTATTACATCATTTAGTGTCGGTTTCATCAGTTCTACCATCATACGAATAATGTGTCTTGGCGTTCTAAATTGACCATTAGTTCCACTCGATGCTATTTTAGCTAATAAATACTCATAGACATCTCCCATGATATCTTTATTATTGAGGTCAAGAGCGTCTAGTCCGTCCACTACTTTTACTAAAACTCTAGGTGTTGGCACCATAAAAACAGCATCTTTCATATATCTTGAAAAAGCTGTATCTTTTCCGTTGTTAATTTGCTTGATAAATGGAAAAACTTTGTCTTTAACAGTGTTGAACAGTACCTGCGGCTCAAAGTTCTTAAAATGACTCCATCTTAAATTTTTATATGGCTCATTAATATTTTCTTTTTCATCGATATAGTTTCCTGAACCAAACAAGAGCTTCTTTGGCTCCACCCCTAAAACTTGAGCATTGCGTTCTTTTTTGATTTGATTATCATCAAGAAGTTTAATGAATAATAAATAAGTCATTTGTTCAATGACCGAAAGAGGATTAGCTAAACCTCCTGTCCAAAAAGTTTCCCAATTGCTGTCTATTTTATTTTTAAGATCGCCTGTAATTATTTTTTATCACCCTCATTTTCAATATTATAATCAATTTAATAGTGCACGACGTTTTTTTTAGTTTTAGTAGTAGATTTATTTTTTCTTATTTTTCAGATGTTAACTGATCCAAAAGATGCTTCTATCATATCAGCAACTTACTTTTGAAGCACAAATATTTATTCCTTAAGTAAATTTAAGCATATTCTCTTTTTATTAGTTAAAACAAGTATAACACTTTTAATATCCCTAGAATTAATTCGATTTTCCTCAGTCTACAAAGGCTGCTTATGAAAAGCCTCAAGAATCACTCCTCGAGGCTTCTAATTTTAATATAACAGCCTATTAACTTTTATTAGTTAACTTGAGTTTTACGTTACTGGATCTTTCTTCTTTAACGCAAGGACGATAACAAGCGCGCCCCATGCGACTAAGGCAACGGAGATGCCAATAGTTGCAACGGTAAGACCGATTTCCCATTTCGCTGGTCTATAGCCCAAAATCTCTGCTCTCATGATATTAGAGTTAGCAATAGCGTAACAATTATTATGTGTCGCTCTTCTGAGCAATGCGACGTCTTTTGCGTTAGTGGCGCTGACATATGGAGTCTCATATCTACCAGAAGAATGGAGTTTATGGTTAGTCACGGAAACAAGGTTAAGGTCTCCACCAGCATAAAGCATCTGTTTACTATCCATATAGTAGTCAGTGTGGAAGTCACAGATAATTGAGCCTTGGAAGCCCCACTCTTTTCTAAGGACCGTAGTCATCAGCCGGTAGGAACCGCCAGCCCATTCAGTGCCGATACGGTTAAAGGCGGTCATCAAACCACGAGTTTTGCCTTCTTTAACGGCAAACTCGAATGGCTTAAGGTAAATTTCACGGAGTGCTTGTTCATCTAACCAAGTAGCGATACCGTATGCAGAACGGTGCGTTTCTTGATCGTTAACAGCGAAGTGTTTGACGTTAGCGTAGACACCTTTTTCTTGAACCCCTTTAATGACGGCTGCCGCCATCTTTCCAGAGATAAATGGATCTTCGGAGTAATATTCAGTGTTCCGTCCAGAAAATGGCGAACGGTGTAAATTAACACCTGGAGAGTACCACCCTGCATAGGGGAGACCATCACCACGTTCGTTACCGACAAGGGCTTCGTTGCCGATAGCGTGAGCCTGAAGGGTAGCGAGATCGAGGTTAAAGGTTTGAGCGAGTAAGCACTCTGATTGATAATATGCACAGCCATAAACAGCTGGTCTGGAACCTGGTAGGACGTTTCCTAAAAAGGAGACTAAACCTGTAGGACCATCAGCGGAGTTAGTGGCGGGAACGCCAAGTCTTTCGACATCTGCTGTTGAATAACAACCTTCATTGAAGAGTCTAAGCATTTCGTCAAAAGTAAACTGATCAAGGAAGTCATCCCAGAGCGGATCATCGTATTCCTTGTTCACTAACTCTTTAAGTTTGATGAGTTCATCAGGGTTATCAGCGTTTTTACCCATCGTTGGGATTTCAGTATAAACTTCGTCGTTTGTTGTTTCATAAGAATCTAACAATCTTCTAAACTCAGTCGTAATTGTTCTTTCTTCTTCGGTGACAGTGTGCGGGAATGTACCGGCAAAGTCATCACGAGAAAGACTTTCTCTCATGTAGTCAGTACAATCATCGAAGAGATTTTCGACTTTGTAGCCAGTGACATTATCATTTTCGTATTTGTAACCTTCCGCTAAAGTTTTAGTGAA
>JAAZFO010000024.1 GCA_012511695.1 Erysipelotrichia bacterium
GGTTTAATTAGCGCGCTTGTTTTACCTTCGAGTGACAACATACTGAGTTTATGCGCTTCTTTAGTGGTGGCATTAATAATATCATTAATGGCTTCGGCCTGGACCAAGTCGATCTTCTCGTGCATAAAAGCGCGCGAGGAAAATTCACCATTCATCGCTAACCGAGAGCCATTTTTTAAACACAATTCAATTATTTGTTTAGCGATTAATGGAGATCCGTGACAAATGATTTCTACCGAATCTTCACCAGTAAAAGATTTAGGACCACGATATAGAAGTAATATGACATCATCAATTTTTTGTTCACCATCAACAATCGAGGCATACAAAAGAGTTTTTTCTTTTATTTTAGAGATATCTTTGTTGCAACATTTATTAACCACTTCAAAAGCATCATCACCCGATAGACGAATGATGGCTAAAGCCGATTTAATCGGCGCTGTGGCTAAAGCAACAATAGTTTTAAACATAGGCTTAATTTATAAAAAACACCCTTTAGGGTGTAATTTATTCAACGTAAATGATTTGCACTTGCCTATTCGCCCCTTCACCAATAGATTCGGTGCGAACATTTGCCATGTTATTTAATGCGTTGTGAATCGCCCTTCTTTCATCAGCGGGCATCGGATCGAACGTAAAGGTCAATCTTGTTCTTTGGATTTCATGACCATATCTTCTCGCCATGCGCACTAAGCGCGAATATTTGGAGTCTTTATAACCATTAATGTCGAGTAAAACTCGGAAGCGTCTGTGGAAATGGTTGCTCACCGCTAGTTTGACGAGCACGTTGAGTGCTTGTAAAGTTCTTCCGTTTCTACCGATGAGAATCGGATTGTGATTGGAATCGATGGTCATTTTAATGACCTGTTCGTCTATGCTTGTATTAACAGTGCTTTCGATTTCTAAAGCATCGATGACACCTAAAATGTAGTCTTCAGCAAAGACAATAACATCGGCCATATCGTAAACCTCAACAACAATTTTCTTGTTGAAAAGGCCTTTCTTTTTATCAGAGACAATATAAATTAAATCATCAATGGCCACACCGGTTTCACTTGTGGCAGTCTGAAGAGCTTCTTCAACGGTTTTGCCTGAATAAGTTTTCATAATATTTTTATCTTCCTTTCTTTTTTGCTTTTTTGGAGTTAATTTTTTCTATAATTAATGTTTGTACGAGTGAAAACAAAGCACTGACAAACCAATAAACACCCATAGCGCTTGGGAGAGTAAAGCCCATGAAAATAATCATCCCCATCATTACATACGTAACCATTTTCATACTTTTTTGCTGTTGGGTTTGTGTCGGGTTTTTGCTTAATTTTGTCACCTGTTTAGCTTTTCTTTTTTGGATGAATTGTGGCACTAACATCGAGGTAACCTGAATAGCGGACATCGACAGAAAGAGAATTAAGGCCGCAACTGCGCTGCCATTAGCCCAATTTGAACCATTTAACAATACTGTGTTAATCGGATCACTTAAATGCAGATTAAACAAGGCGTCCGATGATAAACTAGCAGACCCCTGTAAAGCACCCCAAACAGAAATAAAAACAGGGAATTGAACAACCATCACTAATAAAGTGGATAAGGGATTAATTTTATTTTTCTTATAAAGTTTTCCCATTTCCGCAGCCAGTTGTTGTTTTTCATAATTGTTCGTATCGGCGTTAGGAAATTTGTTTTGAATTTTTGTGATTTCTGGTTGTAAAGCTTGCATCTTTGCAGTACTCGCAGTTTGTTTTATAGTGACGAGTAGCATCAACGATCTAACTATAAAAGTAATCAATAAAATAGCGAGTAATTGTGCAAGACCTCCTATGACGCCAAAACCCTTAAACGTTGACACAAAAGTTTCGGTCAACCAGGCAATTGGAAAAACAAATAAACCTTCGATAAAACCTTTTTTCCAAGCATAGTTCCAAGTTTTGGCTTCGATTTCAACTTGAATCTTGTGCCCATCACGGTATTGAGCGCCGTTAGCATAGCCATAGTAACCATAATCGTCGGTTTCAATAGCGATACAAGAACGGTACTTGCTAATTAAAATATTCATCTCGTTTTGATAAATTTTCAAATAATCCTTAGTCGGTAAATCATCAATAGTGAGATCGTTAGTCGGGTCAGCAGTCATCTCTCTCAATCTTTGATTGTATAAATCCCAATTGTCCCACAGCTCATTTTGATAAAATTTACGATAACCAAACCCATCTAAAGCTTGTAACACATCACAAAAAGTGGCCTCTGTTACCACAAACTCTGGGCCTTTATACGAAATTAAGGCATCTTCAAGAACGAGTTGGTCTAGTTTTACAAAATAATTGTCCGTCGGAATTTCAATTTGTGCGGTTGCCGCCACCTCATTAGCTTTGCCAATTCCGCTAGCAGTAGTTATCGGCACATTGACCAAATAATAAACATTGGTGTTACCTGGAAAGATTGGTTCTGCCCCTTCAATTTGGTGATCGTAGTAGTCGGTCACTCCGTAATCAAACGCATATAGGAAATGCGCTCGATCAATTTCAGAGCAAAAAGACGATGTACACCCTGATAAAAGAAGTGCACCGGCAAGAACTGTCAGTCCTAAGGTGGTCAGTTTTGTTCTTTTTTTCATTACATAAGTCCTATCTAAATTATTAATAATTGTGCTAATGCTTGTTTGTTACCGCTGAAAGTACGATTTAAGAAGCCTGGTTTGGCGATAATAACAATGTCAAGCGATTGGGTTTGGTAATCAAGCAACAAATCACACATATTCCTAATTTGCCGTTTGATACGATTGCGGGTCACAGCGTTACCTAATTTAACAGATACAGAAATACCAACTCTGGTATAAGACATCTCATTATTTCGATAATGGATAACGAACGATTGGTTGCGCTGCGCTTTTCCTTTTTTAATCGCTAAAGCAAAATCTTCGCTTGCCTTAAGACGATTAATCACTTTCATAAATTGACCCGATGTTAAGCCGACAATCTAGTACGGCCTTTAGCTCTACGGCGCGCTAGGACTCTGCGGCCACCGGCACTTTTCATTCTGGCACGAAAACCAGCCTTACGTTGGTGCCTAACTTTACTTGGTTGATATGTTCTTTTCATAGAAGAACCTCCTAATTCATAGCGTGTTAAGTTTAACGGCATTTATTTATAAATGTCAATGAAATGTATTTTTTTAAAGGAGTTTATAAGTCTTCTCTCCACTATCCACAAAAGAGAAATCCACATTTCCACACTCAAAAAAATATCCACTCTTTATCCACAAAAACAAAGATGTGGAAATGTGGAAAACTTCATTAATAAAAAAAGGAGTCGTTTTATATTGTGGAAAACTAAAAAATCTTCATTTTCACGTGTTAATAAAATGTGAGTTATTCTATAATAGGTGTCACGAAACTAGGTAAGCAAAATGAAAAATTCAGTATCAGAGATGGCCAGACTTTGGCAACAAACTTTAAAACTAATTGATCAGAGGTTGAACGAGCGACAGATTTTCGATTCTTTTTTTTCTAACACTTATATTAATGATATTTTCGGAGATGTTATGACTATCGTTGTGGATTCCGCCACTGCTGAAAGATTATTATCTGTAAAATATGTCGAATTAATCAAAGAAGCCCTTAATGATGTCACTGATCGCCACTACAATTTAGTATTTAAACAATTAAAAGAGATAAAAAAAGCTATTGTATCCACTAATACAGCATTTATTACTAAAAAACAGGATGAAAACACCCTTTTTAAAAACTCAAAAATTAATTCAGATTTAACTTTCGATGCTTTTGTAGAAGGAGATTTTAATAAAGAAGCGTATCGTGCTGCTCGAATGATATCGCAAAATCCTGGTAAAGTTTTTAACCCTTTATTTATTTATTCTAATTCTGGATTAGGTAAAACCCATTTACTACATGCAATCGGCAATCATATAAAAAATTCACTTGTTACTGATACTAAAATTCTTTATATAGACGCTAATGATTTCGTGGAAGAATATATCAAATTTGTTAAAGGTGAGAAAGAATCAGAAACAATAAAAGATTTCTTTTCTACCGTTGATGTCTTGTTATTTGATGATGTGCAATTTTTAGAAAATAAGGTTAAAACCGAAGAGATGTTTTTTCATGTATATCAAAAATTAATAAACAATAATAAGCAAGTTGTTATCGCTTCAGACCGCCAACCAAATGAGCTAAAAGGTTTAGAAGATCGTTTGATTACTCGCTTCAGTCAAGGCCTAACTACTAAGATAAATAACCCTGATCAGGTCACCTGCATTAAAATTCTTGAACAACAAATCAAAAATGCTGGACTAGAAAATAAAAATTTTGATCCTACCGTTTTAAGTTTTTATGCTGAGAAATTTTCTAGTAATGTTCGCGAATTAGAAGGTTCATTTAATAGGTTAATTTTTTACACTACTCAAATTAAACAAATTGAGAAAGTAACTTTAGACGTCGCCATTGAAGCAGTCCAAAATATCACCGGTGTTAAAAATGCTGCTGCTCAGTTAACAGA
>JAAZFO010000184.1 GCA_012511695.1 Erysipelotrichia bacterium
CTTAAGACAGTGGTACTAATTTCGGGGTAAACCGCATTAGCCATAGTGTGAACACTCCTTATTTTTGATTCAATTCTGTGATATCTTTAGTTTTAAGATAGGGTGAAATTAGTTTAAATTTAGCTTTAACCTTGCTAGGTAAGGGGGTTTGGGACGCGTCAATGTTGCAACGAAACTTTTTAACCGCCGAGAATTCAATAGGGGGAGGACGTATAGAAGGACATGCTATAGGGTCGGAAGAGCTTAAGCTAGAAGCGGGACAGGCCATCATTAACCATGGCTGAGCTTTCGTACCATTAAAGCTCCCGCCATTTTTACGGATAAGTTCAGGACTTGAAAGTTTCGAAAGGCACTGAGTCAAAATACCGGTATGGTTCAGCATAGCATCTCCTCATCTAATGCCTCATGACAAACCGTCGCCACAGATTACAAAGTAATATTCAAGAGCGTGGAATTGAGTAATTCGAAGACTTAATCAACTATTAACTTCGCTATCCATATCAATCTTCCATTTCTAACGATTGATTGTAGAATAGTATCGTTCCAGAACCCGTAATTACATCAACATTTTTTAGCAATAAAAAAGACGGACTATAGAGCTGATTTTCCTTAAACTATCCCGACGAAACAATGTCCATCTTAGGCGTCCATCCGATAAGAAAGCTCATGATTGTTAATAAAATTCACCACTGCGAACAGAAGCGGGTTTATCTTTTGATTGCGTGCAATACGCTTTAGAAGCTCAGCATAAAATAAGTTTTGACTTTTGTAGACTTCACTGCCTAAAATGTTATGCAGGTCGCTGTGACCATGTCAAGGAGAAATGGTCAGCAATTAACCTAGGATGGAGAGGTAAAATCAATTCCGGCGGTTCATATCCAAAAAATCTTTGGTAGGCTTGTGATGATAATGGTTTAGAGCAAATGTGGTCACCTTAAGTCAAAAGGTTCCACGATTATTTTTGAACAAATTTATTAGAAGGAGGAAGCGATGGAAAATTCAAAGATCTTTAAGAAGCGATTTATGACGGAAAATCTGCAGACAACCACTGTGAGACAAACTTCCTATGCTAAAAAAATGGGAACCCTATTGGCAGCCCTTGCACTTGTTTTTTGCCTTTCTTTTCCTGTCGTGGGACAAGTCTCCAAATCTACTATTTCCAAAACCCCTGCCTCAGGGTCGATTAAAAAAATTCCTAAAGAAGACGCAAAACAGCCGCCAATCCCAACTAGTGGTTCTCTTTCCATACAGAAAAAACAAACTACTTTTATCGGCTCCGATGAGGAAATCGTCGACAAGTATTTAGCTGAAAATTTGCCGGAGTACGGGTTTTTGGATCCAGGAAATTATTTTCGTCTTGATGATAATCTCTCTTTTGACGCGCCTTGGCTTATCAGTGCCGATTTTGACGGTAACGGCCATAAAGACTTTGCATTCATTGCGACAAAAACAAGTAATTTTCAATTAGCCGTAATTGTTTTAAATAATCTCGGCAACAGTATGAAGCACACCATATTGAGAGATGAGATGGAACCTAATAGAGATGATGCCGATTTTGTTGAAATAGGTTTGTTTTTACAAGAACCCGCTACAATCGTTGCTCCCGTTGATCCGGAGAACTACCAATTAGGCGATGACTCCGAGATAGAAATGGGTACTGCAAAACATGCCTATTTTACTTTCGCTGTAAATTACACGGATATCATCTTTGATAGATATTGGTGGGAAGACGGCCGCTACAATTCCTCTTTCACTAAAGCAACCGCATTTAGAGAAGACCCAAGCAATACCGCGGTTGTCAATACAGCCCAAGATGCTCTTAATCTACGGGCCTTTCCTTCTCTTGATGCCGGTATTGCCGGGAAACTTCCACGAGGTTCTAAAATAATTATTTTGGACAGACCTAGCGAACTTGAACCGTGGGTAAAAGTCCTCTTTGAAGGGCAAGTTGGTTGGGTGCATGGCCAATATTTAACTTTTTAAAAGTTGATTGATTTACAACTAGCGTGATCTTCCAAACCATCGGTAGTTTTCTCCGAAAGGAACAGCAGCTTGATATGGAAGCGTGTTGATGTCCCGCCTCAGTAGAAATAGGACTTCTCAACCAGTCACAATGTGTAGACTAGAAAGGAGAAGTCATGAAGAAAAGCCGCAGACATTTTACCGCCGAGGAGAAGGTGGCACTGTTACGCAGTCACCTTGTTTAAAAGAAGTCCGTGTCGGAGATATGCCGGGAACACCATCTCCAGCCCACCGTTTTCTACCGCTGGCAGCAGGAATTCTTCGAGAACGGCCCTGCCGCCTTTCAGCGCAACAAGGATGCAGAGGAACGCCGCACCCAGGAGCGCATTGCCTATCTCGAGAACAGGATTCAGCGCAAGGATGAAGTGCTTGCCGAGTTGATGCTGGAGCATGTTGCGCTAAAAAAA
>JAAZFO010000185.1 GCA_012511695.1 Erysipelotrichia bacterium
ATCTTATATTGAGGAAAAGATATTTTATTAGATTAGTAATAAAGAAGTATAAAAATGGTAGGTTTATAATATAATTATATGGCATTTGAAGAAGGATTATACGAAGACGTATTAAAACATGCAGACATCGTTAAAGTGGTCTCTGCTTATTTACCAGTGGTTAGAATAGGGAAAGACTACTTAGCTAAGTGTCCTTTTCATGATGACACAAATCCTTCAATGCGCATCTCTACACGGTTAAACATTTTTAAATGCTTTGTGTGTGGGACTGGTGGTAATTCGATAAGTTTTGTCAGAAAGTACGCTAGACTCTCATCGTTTGAGGCATTAAAAAAAGTTGCAGATATCAGCGATTATAGGGACCCGCGCTTAGAAGGGGTGGCAAAAACTAAGGTCATCGACCCTAAGAGAGCTCCTTTGCTTAAATGCTTACATGATTTAACTGTTTATTACCAATATGCTTTGAATTCTCCAGAAGGCAAAGAAGGACTCGATTATATTGCTGGCCGTCATTTAGATGCAAATTTAAGGAATAAATTTCGCTTAGGCTATGCCTTTAAGGACGGGAAAGCTACTTGTCAATTCTTATTGAGTAAAGGCCATTCCTTAAAGACGATTGAAGATGCTGGCGTTGCCACTCCTGTAGATGGGGTTTATTACGACCGCAATCAAGGCCGGGTTGTTTTTCCGATTTTTGATAACGAAGGAGAAGTGATCGGTTATTCAGCGCGCCGATTAGGCGATGGGCCCGAGGCGAAATATGTGAACTCGCCTGAAACCCACTTATTCCATAAATCAAACATTCTTTATAATTTTCATAACGCTAAAGAAAAAGCGCGCATCGCTGGTTATATTTACGTCCTTGAAGGCTTTATGGACGTCTTTGCCCTTCAACGCATTAATGTTGAAGCCGCAGTCGCGACGATGGGTACCGTTTTAACCGAAGAACATATTCGTTTATTAAGGTCATTAAATGTTGAAGTGAGACTGTGTTTGGACGGTGATTTACCTGGTCAAAAAGCCTCAATGGTCATGGCGGATCAATTAATAAAAAATAGTATTAATGTCCGCATAGTCGATAATCAAAACAACCGCAGAGATCCTGATGAAATTTTAGATAACGACGGCGAGGTCGCTTTAAATGCTTATCTTAATAAGTTGATTTCCTATGTTGATTTTACGCTCAACTATTATCTCAACATTAATCCTTTGCAAACTACTGAACAAAAAACTCACCTTATTCAAGAGTTTGTGCCTGTTTTATTAAGTATTCGCTCACAGTTGGAACTAGATAGTTATATCGGCAAACTCGGTAAAATTACCGGTTATACATCTGAGGCGATTAGAAATATTTTAAAAACGGCGCGAGTAAAGCCTGATACTAGAGATTATCGCTCAGTTATTATAAATTACCATCCAGAAAGAAAGATCCTCCGCAGGCTACATATTGCGGAGCGTGAACTTTTATATCAAATGTTGCAGAACAAGGAAGCAGTGGGCTTTTATGAAGGAAATATCGATGGTTTCTATGATTCGACCTATCGCGTGATTGCCAATTTCTTAATCGAGTACGCTCGCAACCATGAAAGTTTTGTGCCAACCGATTTGATCTCTTCTCTAGAAAACAGTGATTTGGACAATAAGGAAGCGATGATTAATCAAATTTCTGAATTATACATGGAAAGAAATCATCCGGCTTGTGACGATGAATTACTTAATACTTTAGAAGGAGTGATCAAAGAAGAAAAAGAACGCATTTTTGAAAACGACATGCTTGCTCACTCTTTAGAAAATAAAGAACCACTTGAGCAAGCGCGAATATTAGCTGATTATCACCGCCGTAAAATGCGCGGTAAATAAAATAAACCAAATTAATGAAAGGGGC
>JAAZFO010000186.1 GCA_012511695.1 Erysipelotrichia bacterium
GAACCTAGATGGCCTCCTTTTTTAGAAATGACTGTTCGAACATCCGATAAAGCGCGATTCACATTATCGGAAAGAGTATCAACCACAACAAAAGAACCGCCTGGTCCAAACGCTTCATAACGGCCTTCAATATAATTTTCGATTTCTCCGCCAATTGCTTTTTTTATTGCGCGATCAATGATGTCTTTGGGAACAGATTGTCCTTTCCATTTGTCGATTGCAGATCTTAACGCTAAGTTGCTATTTGGGTCTGGCACACCAGATTTTGCGGCGATATAAATTTCTTTGCTCGCTCGCATATAAAGAGCAGATTTCTTAGCCGCAGTTGCAGCCATAGATTTTGCTCTAACTTCAAAATGTCTTCCCATTATCAGTTCCTCTCTTCGTTTGATATATTATCAAAAATAATTCAATAGTTAAAGGTTGTACAAGACATCAACAAGAGTGAGTCCGTTAGCCGGAGCTTTAAAAGAAGTTACCTGTCGGGAGGATGAAAACTCTAAGCGTTTTTTGACTTCCTCAAGAGTCATTTTCCCATTCGCAACAGCTAAAGCAACGCCAATCAAATAACGAATCATATATTTCATAAAACCATCTCCGATTAAAGTGACAATAGCTTGATTGCCATCGTTTTTTATTTCGATGGAATAAATCGTTCGAACAAAATTATTTTCATCATCAACCTTTGAAGTGAAAGAAGAAAAGTTATGTTTACCAACAAATAAATTTAAGGTTTTTTCAAAATTTTCACGCGAGATTTGTCGTTTGACCTCGCAGAAGTAAGGTTTTTGAAAGACTTTTGCTTCTCCAAAAATTATTGCGTATTCATAAATTTTCTTTTTTGCGCTTTTTCTAGCATCAAAATTTGAATCTACTTTCACCAATGAAATGATTCGAATATCATCTGGTAAAATTGTATTTATACCGTGTTTTAAAAGACCTAAATCAATCTTTTCTTTTGCAACCTCAAAGTGAAATCTTTGTCCGCTAGCATGCACTCCGGCATCGGTTCTACCAGACCCATAAATTGTAATTTCTGTGTTAAAAATTTTTGATAAAACACTTTCTATAACGTTTTGAATTGTCTTTCCGTTTTTTTGTTTTTGCCAACCATTATACGCGGTTCCAACATATTCAACTTTTCCTAAAATTTTCATCAGAAACTAACCTCTACTTTGAAAATTTCGGTGATTAAATTCATATCCTTGTGAGCGATAGTTAAATATAAAACTCCTGCAAAAATTGCTCCGATTAACAAAAAGGAAACAGCATCCGTCCAATGGAATTTTAAAGTTCTATAACGGGTTCTTTTCGCTCTTGGATCATAACCGCGAGCCTCCATCGCTTCTGCTAATTGTCCACTTCGTTCAAAGGCTGATATAAAAAGAGGAACGATTAAAGAAATAATAGCTTTGAATCTTTTAAATAATCTTCCGTGATTGAATTCTGCACCTCTTGAAGTCTGGGCTTTCATAATCCGGTCTGTTTCATCAAGGATGGTAGGAATAAATCTCAATGCTATTGAGATTGTCATCGCTACTTCGTGCGTTGGGAATTTAATCACTTTAAGAGGCACCAAATACCATTCTAAAGCATAGGTCAAATCAAGCGGTTTAGTCGTGCTGGTTAAAATCGTTGTGATGCAAATCATTAAAATCAAACGTAAGACAATGTATGCGCTTTGATAAAACGCATCCCAATAAACATCAAACGATTTAATAGAAAAAGCGACATGCGTATAGGTTGGATTTGGGATGAATATGTAAACTATTAATAAAAATAAAATTAAGAACCACATTGCTTTTAAACTTTTAAACAAATTGATAAAACTGACTTTCGCGATGAGCATGACAATAACTAATATCATTAGATATATCGAAGACATAATAAGACTTGTCGACCAAACGCTGAAAGGTAAAAAAATCGTCACCATTAAAAGAACCATTAAAATAATTTTATTTCTCGGATCAAGTCGGTGGATGAAAGTGTTATAAGGAGCATAACGCCCAAA
>JAAZFO010000187.1 GCA_012511695.1 Erysipelotrichia bacterium
ACTAAGCTGTTTAAGAAAAAACTCCCTTTAGGGGGTTTTTTATTTTGATAAAAAAGATTACAATAGTGAAGCATGAAACATAAAAAGATTACTGCATTTATTGTTTTGGTCTTAGTTGTGATTTTATGGGGGATTACTCCTGTCATTACTAAGGCAATTTTTAATGCTGAAAATCCATCATTTTCACCAGTCGCCCTTATTGCATTACGCGGACTTTTTGCTATTGCAGCGATGGCCATTTTTATCAATAAAGGCTTTAAGAAAATTAATAAGTCTTATTGGGTTGCTCTTCCCGCTGGTGTCGTTTTATCGGCCGCGTATATATTTCAATTTGTGGGTCTTAAGTATACGGTTCCATCAAAAAATACATTTTTAGAAAACATCTCTTGTCTCACTATTCCGATTTTTATGTATTTATTAGTGAAAGAAAAACCAACTCGGGCGAGTATTATTGCTGCCATTATTTGTGTGTTTGGTTCAATTATTCTCGTCGGTAAGGGGTTTGATTTATTACATTTTTTTGAAGACGGCACATTGCTCGGTGATGGTTTATCGGCGATGGGCGGATTATTCTTTGGGTTAGATGTCGTTATTACTAAAGTGTTTTCTAAAGATAAAGATCCACTCATCTATGTTTTTTTACAGCTATGTGTTTTGACAGTTATTTCCTTTGCGTATGCCTTTATTTTTGAAGATTTGGTTTTTAATGAGTTTAGACTCTCCTTTTACTGGGTTGATTTATTATTAGCCATGTTTTTAGGAATTGTTTGTACTGCTGTTGCCTGGACGGCTAGGGCGTGGGCTATACGGTACACCAGCGCTGTCACCGTTTCTGTATTAGTGCCGTTAACTGCGGTTGTAGCGACTATTTTTTCCATTGCCTTAGGGATGGAAAAATTTAATTATAATTTATTAATCGGCGGCCTAGTTGTATTAATTTCCATCGTGGTTTCCACGGTTTTTGATTATTATAAAGATAGGCACAAAAAAATTGTGGACTCGAAAGACCAATTAACAGAGGTTCAAGCAAATGAACGAAACCCCAGTTAATTCGGAAATCCGATATTTAAAAGGTCATCTATTATACGAATGAAAGAGGAGAACGAGGATTAGAAAAATGAATAATTTTAACCAAAAACACTTCCTAACCTTATTAGATTTTACCTCTGGAGAAATCCAAGAATTACTGAACCTTTCCATTGAATTAAAAAATAAAAAACGCCTCGGTGTAGATACTTCCAATTATCTTAAGGGCAAAAACATCGCGCTGTTATTTGAAAAGGACTCTATTAGTGCCAGATGTACTTTTGAAGTGGCTGCAGCTGATCTTGGCATCAACGCTATTTATATCGGTGGCCCTGGTTCACAAATGGGAAATAAGGAAAGCATCAAAGATAACGCAAGAGTGTTAGGCACAATGTGTGATGGTATTAAATGCTATGGCTATCGACAAAATATTATTGAAACTATAGCGGACAATGCCGGCATTCCAGTTTGGAATGGATTAACCGATCAATACCACCCGACCCAAGTCTTAGCTGACTTTATGACTATCATCGAACACAAGGGACATTTAAAAGGTATAAAAATGGCATATTTAGGAGACGGGCGTCACCATATGGGCAACTCCTATTTAATCGGCGCTGCTAAAATGGGCTTAGATTATCGCATGGTTGGCCCTAAAGCCTTATGGCCAGTGAAGAAATTAAGAACTAAGTGCTTAGCCATCGCCCAAGAAACCGGCGCTAAATTAACCTTCATTGAAGATGTTAAGGCTGGTGTAAAGGATGTTGATGTCATCGCCACTGATGTCTGGAACAATTTGGATAAACAAGGCGAAGATTTAGCGCAATACATCTCCTTATTAAAACCATATCAAGTTAACGCGCGTGTTATGACTTTGGCAAACCCTCATGCTATATTTATTCAACCCTTACCGTCTTTTCACAACTTAGAAACAAAAGTCGGTGAAGAGATTTATGAAAAATACGGCCTTAATGGCATTGAAGTAACTGAAGAAGTATTTGAAAGTCCGCAATCAGTCGTTTTTGACCAAGTGGAAAACCGTCGGCACACGATTAAAGCCATTATGCTCGCCACTATGAAAGAAAATCTCTAGTTTATATTATAAAGGAGGCTCATTTGCCATGAAAAAAAGATTTTATATTACGACCCCCATCTATTATCCAAGCGCCAAACTCCATATCGGCCACGCTTATAGTACGACGTTGACCGACAGCTTTGCGCGCTATAAGCGGTTTAGAGGTTTTGAATGTTATTTTTTAACTGGTGCGGATGAGCATGGCGAGAAAATTCAAAATAATGCGGAAAAAGCAGGTGTCTCGCCCCAAGAGTTTGTCGATGAGATTGTTAAAGGTTTTTATAAATTATGGGACTTATTACTCATCTCTCACGATGATTTTATTCGCACAACGGAAAAAAGACACTGGAAAACCGTCCAAGCCATTTTTACTAAGTTATATGAAAATGGCGATATATATTTAGGCAAATACAAAGGGTGGTACTGTACAC
>JAAZFO010000188.1 GCA_012511695.1 Erysipelotrichia bacterium
ACATGAATGAGCTCAAGGTGAAAGTAATTCTTACCAAGCTCGATAAAATTAAAGACGAGCAACTCGTTAAGCAAATTAAAGATACTTTGGACAGTCTAAATGTCGAGGCTTACTTTATCTCTAATAAAACCAAAGAAGGTTTAGAAGAGGTGACAAAACTTTTTAACGGACAAGTGAGTTGTATTATGGGGCAAACCGGAGTTGGTAAATCGTCACTGATCAATGCGATTGACCCTAATTATGACCGCGCAATAGGGGAATATTCTAAAACTTTAGGTCGAGGAAAGCATCAAACTAAAGAGGTAATTTTATTGCCGTATCAAGGCGGATATATCGCAGACACGCCAGGCTTTTCAGCACTAGAATTACAATTAACAAAAGAGGAGTTAGCAGCTTTCTTTCCGAGCTTTAACACCTTATATAATAAATGTTACTTTGCAAACTGCTTACATTTGAGCGAAAATAAATGTGCCGTAAAAGATTACTTATCTAAAAATGAAATTTCACCAGTCGTTTACGAGGTATATCAAAAATTATCCGCTGAAGCGCCATATACAATTAAGAGGTACTAAAAAATGAAAAAGGTTATTATTTCTCCGTCAATACTCAATTGTGATTATTTTCATTTAGCAACGGAAGTCGAAAAAATTATTGCCTCTGGCGCTACTTGGATGCATTTCGATGTCATGGACGGCCATTTTGTTCCAAACATCAGCATCGGGAATATGTTTTTAGAAAAAATAGCGCCGAGTATTAATCTAGTTAAAGATGTCCACATCATGGTGTGTGACCCCCTTAAATTTGTGGAAAAATTTGCCAAAGCCGGCGCTGACTATTTAACCTTTCATTTGGAAACTTATCGCGATATTAATAAAATAAATAAAACGATTGATCTCATCCACGCTCATAAGATGAAAGCTGGCCTTTCAATTAAACCAAAAACTAAAGTTGAAAAAGTTTTTCCTTTTTTAGAAAAACTCGATTTAGTTTTATTTATGAGTGTCAATCCCGGTCAAGGAGGACAAAGTTTTATCCCTGAAGTCTTGGATAAAATCGCGACCTTAAAAGCGGAAATCAAAAGAAGAAATCTTTCAACTTTAATTTCTGTTGACGGGGGTATTAACGATCAAACCGCCCCGAAATGTATTGCCAGTGGTGCGGATGTCCTCGTCGTCGGTAGTTATTTGTTTCAAAGTGAAGATTTCGCTAGCGAATATAAAAAATTAATGTAATCATGGAAAAGTTTTTTGTTTTGGCTTTAGCTTTTGTATCGGTGATGTTTTTTATGTATGGTTATCAGACATCAAAGGCTTTTTATTATCGGAAACATCAAACTAAATATAATCTTAAGCAAATGTTCCCCTATGAATTTAATTATCCAGATAATTTTAACAATAATAAGTATGGCAATATCTTTTTTATTTTGTCATGGGTCGGGGTGATTGCTATTTATCTTTTTAACTTTTTATTTCGCCCGCATGCGAGCGCTGTGATAGGGATTGCTTCTTTATGTCTAGCGATCGCTTTAACTATTCTTGCGATGGTTATTTTGCTCGTGCCCCTTAACCACTTAAGAGTCCACATGGTAGCCTCATCTATATTTTTAGTATTAGCGACTGGCCTACCCGCTTTTAATTGCTTAACGGCTTATCAAGAATTCAGTATGGCCACTGATAAGATGGCGTCTATTATTTCAATCGCTGCGCTAGTCATCGGTGTATTACAAACGGCGATAATGTTACTCTGTGTCCTTAATCCGCGCGCTACTTATAAAATATACATGGAAAAAGAAGTAACGCCTGATGGTGAGGAAGTTTTAAAAAGGCCTAAAACAATTGCCTTAGCTTTTAGTGAATGGATTGCTTTAATCACTTTCGTCCTTTCGCCGTTACCAGTAGTTTTACTATTTTTCTTATAAAAAAAACGACATAACGTCGTTTTTTAGGCGCTGTTAAATACAGCGTGGACACTTTTTTTAAA
>JAAZFO010000189.1 GCA_012511695.1 Erysipelotrichia bacterium
GTAATGTACAGTTCATCAACGAGCAAGAAGTCAAAGAAGAAGACGATAAAGAAGACGTTATTGTCAGGGCGAAATCATATTTTTTACAACCGATGAAAATTGAAGAGGCGATTACCAGAATGGAAGCTCTCGGCCATGATTTTTTCCTCTACCTAGACAAAGAAGATGATCTGATCAGCGTTGTTTACATCCGTCATGAAGGCGGATATGGAGTCATTCAAGCGGAAAATCCAATCGCTTAAAAATAATATAGTTTTAACAAAACAAAGTGCTGATGACGTATTTATTAAGTCGTTTATAAAGTTAATGACATATTTTTATACATGTGTATAATAAAATGGCATGGCAAAATTATTAGCTGTTGATTTAGACGGAACTCTTTTCCATCCAAAGCGTATTAAAAAGTGCATTCCTAAAAAAAATGTTCTCTTTTTGCGACGCTGGATTGATGCTGGCAACAAAGTTGTGCTCGTCACTTCTCGTTCTTACCAATTCGCTGAAAAATTAAAAGCTGAAATTCAACGCCCAGTTGATTTTATTAATTGCTCTTCTAGTCAAATTAGAGCGAATGACAAAATTATTTTTGAAGAATCGATTCCCAATGATGTATTAGCAAAGATTTTAGTTAAGATTGAACAAAATTACAATCCAATCGCTTTTTTGATGACGACAGATGAGCACTCCTGCATCATTAAGAGTAATCGCAACGTGAGTGGTATATTTATGTTTTTTTATCGGCTCTGGTGGAAATTGCAATTCGTTTATCGCGAACCCTTTGTGTGGAGTAACGAGTTGTTTCAAAAACAATTAGAGAGTGGTAAAATACTTAAAATTATGAATTTTATTGGTTTAAGAATAAATAAGACTTAACTAAGTCAAGAACTAAATAAACAATTTCGTGAAGAATTTCCCGAAATTGAATCTTCATGGACTGTTAAAGTCATTGAGCTTACACCTAGGGGTTGTACAAAAGGGAATGGTGTTGAAAAGTACTGCCAAATCATGAATATTGATCACAACAATGTTTATGTCGTCGGTGACTCAGGAAACGATATCTCGATGTTTGAGAAGTTTTATGAGCGCAGTTACTGCATGAGGCGTGGCCATCCAAGTGCGAGGAAATACGCCAAGCACATTATTTCTAGAGTATACAAATTAGAAAAGCTTATTTTGAAAGGAGCAAACCATGAATAACTTTAGTTTATACACTTTCAGACTTTATCACTATTTATTAACCGCTCGTGATGCTTTGGAGTACAGCATTCAAAGAGAACATTCGCTTGACGTTTACAATAAACGTAAACAGATTTTGACCGAGAACTTATCAGAGGGAACACCTCTAGGTGATTTCTTAAATAACAATGGTGAAAATGGTGAAAAGATCAGAGAAAAAATTAATGACTATATCAATGATCTCTACAGTTCAAACAGCACGATTTTAGTCCCATCTGGCGATACTGTACGTGTCGACAGGGCTCAACTAGTCACTTTATTTGATATGGTTGTTGGTATTTCTGAAACTTTACGCGACATCGTTTACCAATACATCTCTTATGGGACAAAAAACAAAGAAATCGACCCGATTTTAACGCAAGTCGTTCACCAAGACGAAAAGATGTATCGCATCGTTCTTTCTATGTTGGTGATGCGTTCTTTTGAACAA
>JAAZFO010000190.1 GCA_012511695.1 Erysipelotrichia bacterium
CGCTCTTAAAATACTATCCAAATAGTCTTCGCTAACCATTAATTGTTCGTGTTCGTTAATCGCACTAATTATTTGTTTTTTTAAATCGTAATCAATAGTTTTAAATTGCTTGCTCGAAGGGTTGATTAAATTATATTCTCGATTAAGTCTGATGAGTTTTAATTCGACACCATTGACGAGATTGTTAATCGCGGAGCAACCACAAAAAACCAACATATTTTTCTCAATAGTTTTTAAAGATAAGTAATGGTAAAAATGAGAACGGTAAGCTAAAATATTACTCCAAAAAGTATCAACAGATGTAATTTTTAGTTCGTGAGCAACTTCGTTTTTACTGGCGTATTTATCTTCAGTGAAACGCATTGCTAAATCAGAGCCAGCCATAAAAATACCTTCTTAATAAGATAATAATACATTAGATATTTTTTATTTGAAATAACTAATTCCAAAAAACTACTAATATCGCACTAATTCTTACCGTCATCATCAATAGAAAGGATCGACATAAAGGCTTCCTGTGGCACCTCAACAGAGCCGACTTTTTTCATCCGTTTTTTGCCTTCTTTTTGCTTTTCTATGAGTTTTCTTTTACGAGAAATATCGCCGCCATAACACTTAGCAAGTACGTCTTTTCGTATCGCCTTAACATCACATCTAGCGACAATTTTTCCGCCAACAGCGGCTTGAATTGGAATTTCAAATTGATGACGAGGGATAACTTTTTGAATCCGTCTGATAGTTGCTAAACCGCGGTGATAGCCATCGGGTCGATAAACAATACTACTTAAAGCATCGACGACTTGGCCATTGAGTAAAACGTCTAATTTGACTAAGTCTCCGCGTTTATAATCCGCAAAGTCATAGTCAAAAGATGCATACCCTTTAGTATAACTTTTCAAGCGATCAAAAAAGTTATATACAATTTCTGATAATGGCAATTCATAGGTTAAAACCATCCGGGTGTCGTCGAGGTAATCGAGGTTGATATAAATGCCGCGACGTTCACGGCACAAAGTCATAATTGGCCCAATGTATTCTTTCGGCGTCATAATATTGGCTTTAACATACGGCTCTTCAATATAAGCGATTTTACTGCTATCCGGCATTTTGCTCGGATTATCTAATTCCAACATGACTTTATCAGTTAAATGGACACGATAGATGACGCTAGGCGCGGTTAATATTAAATTTAAATTGTATTCGCGTTCCAGGCGCTCTTGTAATACATCCATATGTAACAAACCTAAAAACCCGCATCTAAAACCAAAGCCTAAAGCTTGGCTTGTTTCCGCTACATATTGTAAGGAAGCATCATTTAAAGACAATTTTTCTAAGGCTTCTTTAAGATCCTGATAGTCATCGCTATCAACGGGATAAAGGCCACAAAAGACCATCGGGTTCATGATGCGATATCCAGACAAAGCTTCAATAGCTGGATTTTCACTCAAAGTAACCGTATCTCCAGGTCTTACATCCCTGATATCTTTAATTTGCGCGGTGATATAGCCGACTTGTCCAACGCTGAGAGCGTCGACTTTAAGTTCTTTCGGTGTTCTGATGCCGAGTTCAATGACCTGATATTCCTTGTTGGCTTGCATCAAACGAATTTTATCACCGACTTTAATGACGCCATCTTTAATACACACCATCACCACGACTCCGCGATATTGGTCGTAATAACTATCAAAGATCAAAGCCTTTAAAGGGGCTTTAGGGTTGCCACTTGGCGCTGGGATATCTTTAACAATAGCTTCTAATAATTTATGAATTTGAAAACCTGTCTTAGCGCTCACTTCAACCGCGCGCTCAAAAGGAATACCGATTTTCTTTTCAATCTCATCCTTAGCTAAAGCGATATCAGCTGATGGTAAATCAACTTTATTAATGACTGGCAATATTTCTAAATCATTGTCGACCGCTAAATAAGCATTAGCGAGCGTTTGTGCTTCTACCCCCTGAGTGGCATCGACAATAAGAAGGGCTCCTTCACAAGCTGCCAAAGAACGGGAGACTTCATAAGTGAAATCGACATGCCCGGGAGTATCAATTAAGTTAAAGACATATTCTTGTTGGTCACTAGCTTTATACGATAGGGTGACGGCATTGAGTTTGATGGTAATCCCTCTTTCTCTCTCAAGGTCCATTGAATCGAGTACTTGACTTTTCATATCGCGCATTTCAATAGCGCCAGTCGTTTCTAAAATTCGATCCGCCAGAGTACTTTTACCATGATCAATGTGGGCGATGATCGAGAAGTTTCTAATTTTATCTTGTGAAATTTTCATACTATTAAAGTTGGGCAACGGTTCCGGCAGTAATACCGAGGCTTTGTGGCCAAGTATATAGAGCCGGCAAAGAAAAAGCTAATAAAAGGGAAATGGCGATGACCACGACTGCAAAAACGAGAATAGTTTTTACATACCAGGTTCGCCAATGGTGTTTGTTGTGTAATAAAAAAACAAATGGAATAATGGCAGCCGCCAAACAGACCGTCAAAATTAAGGTCAAAAATGAAACAAAATACAAGAAATTATCATAAACGACAGCTGTTTGATTTATTGAGGCGTTATAGACGACCACCAAAGAATTAATTATAAAAGCTAGAGTGAACGGAAAAGCAAAAAAAGTAAGAGCGGTAAATACCAGCGCTAACACGAGATAAATTTTAATCGTTTTTGTCACTTTATTCTTCATGTTTCTTCCTTCATCGTTTTGATAACAAGAGGCACGGCATAAAAATAACAATAGCAAAGATTAGTAATTTATCGCTAGAGATAAGCTTTGCTTTTGTGAGAAAATCAACTTTCTTTTTCATGGTTTGTATTGTAGCATTAAAGACTTATTTATCAAAGAAAACTCGCAAAATTTTCGTGACTTCTTGTGGGGTAAATGCCACTTCATATTCGCGCCACTCGGCTTTAAACAAATCGCGGTATTCATGATTTAAATATCGCTCATCAATTAAGAGAACTGCTCCTTTATCGGTTTCACTTCTGATGACCCTTCCTAAAGATTGCATGATGCGGTTCATCCCTGGGTTTAAATAAGCGTACTCATAACCCGATTGACCTTTTTTATCAAAATAAGCTGAGATCTGGTCGCTGACAAAGTTTATTCTCGGCATTCCAATACCGACGATTACCGCGCCGATAAGGCGATCATCGACCAAATCAATACCTTCGCCAAAAACACCGCCGACAATAACTAAACCGACACTTGTTTGCGTTGGTTGGGGTTTAAAATTAGTCAAAAAGACTTCTTTGGACTGATCATCCATCTCCTTTTCTTGGATATAAACAAAGCAGTCAGGCAAATCAATAAACGGCAAAAGATGGCTCAAATATTCATAACTCGGTAAAAAAACGAAATAATTTCCGACCTTATGACTGACAAAGTTTTTGACATAATCCGCTACTTTTTCGTAAGAAGCCTCGCGCTCTTTATAACGGATTGAAAC
>JAAZFO010000191.1 GCA_012511695.1 Erysipelotrichia bacterium
CTACTAGGTCATGATATTCCAGATGGATCCCTGACATTTTATAAGAAAAATCGCCTCCGCGTTGATTATAATACCACCATCAAAGAATTAAGGTACGCCCCAGGTTGGGTGGGGAGATTGGTTGGCAAAGCCATTCCTTGGTTTGTAAAAGTTTTAATCAAGTTTGGCAATCGTGTCTTGGCCAATACTTTAACCATGGGCGTAGTTCACCAACCGATGCGTGGTTTATCTCGCTTTAGTAATGGTGGAATAAGGATGAGCCAACTCGACGGCTTGATTATGATTTTTAATGGTCATTTGTGCAAAGGGTTACATCATTTTTTAAAAGAAAGCCGCAAATATAAAAAAATAATTAAGGCGGAAAAAAGAGCAAAAAAGAATTAAATATGTGCAATAAGCAAGGCGCTGAGAAGTGTCGGTTATAAGTTGTCAGCTTTTTTATCTCATGTTAAAATATTTAAAACGCTGTCAAAGCAGCGTTAATATACATATTAATGGTGAATTCATAGAGAGGATCATGGTGAAAATTTTTTGTTTTCTCATCCTCTCAGCAAGGAGAAAACATGAAGACATTAAGCTTATTTGCCCTTGAAATCATTCCCGGTTATGATTTATCGCAAGCCGCTTGGGGGCTCGATTGGATTGTTCTAGGGGTGATTGTACTTATCGCTGGAGGCGTTTTCAGCTATGTATTTTTTGCTGGTTGGCAACGCATGACAGCAGATGAAAGGGCCACTTTTAAAAGCAAGAGAACTATTTTTAAAAGTATTAAAGACAAAAAGGAGAGAAAGGCATTTGTTGCGCAACAAAGTAATCCAGTCAAAACATTGTGGAGATGGAAAAAAGCGCGAGTTTTTGTTTATCCTGTTGTTGCTCTGCTTTCGGTTGTCGCCCTAGTGGCGACTCCAATTCTTTATAGTTATGGAGATGTAATTTTTGCCACTTTATTTTATCGAGATGATTTGGTAGTTAATGAAACGACCAAATTAGCTGCCCAAGAAGCAACAGAAAACGTCATTACTATTGAAAGAGAAGCTATTGTTTTATTAAAAAATGAAGACAATATCTTACCTTTAGATATCGATGGTGACGAAAAAAACGTCAATATATTCGGCATGAATGCGTATGGTATTTTCTACGGCAATGGCGGTTCTGGTGAATTTGCTACTGATTATACTTATGATCGTGGAACAGCTAAGGAAAGAGTCGTTAAGTGCACGAAATTCGAAGACGCAGTCATAGAAGAAGGTTTTGAAATCAATCCTTATTTACATCGTTTGTGTCAAAATTATGCTTCCTCAAATAGGAGTACCAATTATTCTATCGCAGAATCTTCATACAATATTCACTCTGGTATTTCGACATTTAGTGGAGATCGTTACTTAGGAGTCTCAAGGAGATGGTATCCCTATGATAACGAACCCGGAGTGGCTGCCTATACGAAAACCTATAGCGAACTCGGCAACAAATCTTTGATTGAATACTCACGTGATTATTCTGATGTTGCCATTTTTATGATTTCTCGTTTTGGTACTGAATCAACGGAGATGACGGAAGCACAGTTAAAATTAATGGCTAATGAAAGGGCCGTTTTAAATTTATTAACCGAACATTTTGATAAAATTATCCTCTTACTAAATACTCCAGGGCCCGTCTACTTAGACGAAGTGGAAGATTTTGGTATTAAAGCGGTCGTTCACGTCGGCCATCCAGGCCTAACAGGCACGACGGCAATCGCAGAAATGTTGAGCGGTAAGGTCAATCCTTCCGGTAGAACAGTCGACACTTGGCCAATAGATTTCAGACGTAACCCTACTTATGAAACCTTTGGGACCATGAGTACTAGATTTACTGGCGCTAAAACATACCCCTTCTCTAATTATTATGAAGGAATCTATGTCGGGTATCGTTATTTCACCACTCGCGCCATTGTTGATGAAAATTATCATTATCATGATGAAGTGTACTATTCGTTTGGACACGGTTTGTCTTATACCACTTTCAATCCTGTTCTTGTAAGGAATGAAGTTAACCATAACACCGGAATAGTCAAAGCAATTGTCAGTGTTGAAAATACAGGCCCCGTTAAAGGAAAGTATGTCATCGAATTATACAGTACGCCGCCATATTATCATGGGGGCATTGAAAAGGCGGCCTTCAATTTGATCGCTTATCAAAAAACTAATGAACTCGAACCTGGCGTCACAGAAACTTACGAGCTTACCTTTAAACTTCGTGACCTGGCCAGTTGGGACACCTATGAAGGTTGCTATAACCTCGAACGCGGTGACTATACTATTTCAGTCAAAGAAAATGCTTGGGATATGGCTGTTGATAACAAAGGAAATAAGCCTAACTTCTTCACGTTTAATATTGCGGACGATATTTTTTATCGCACCTCTTATCAAACTGGTGTCGAATATCAAAATCTTTTCGAAGATGTTGAATATGGTGGCAATGAAGAAAAGCTGACCTATTTATCTCGCGCAGACTTCGAGGGTACGTATACGACTAATGCGCAAGTGAATAAAGTGTGGTATAACCATATTGAAGTTAATAACAATAGCGATATTTTAAGAAATAGGGTTTATCAAGACAATCAAGTTCCTGAAGAATTAAGAATTCCTGCTAGTGATTACGGTGTTGTTTTAGATGAACCGATCACCTTGCACGATATGAAATATGCAGAGGCGGATGATCCACGATGGGATGATTTCTTAAGTCAATTATCAATTGATGACGCCAAGAACTTAATCGCTGGTGGCAACTTTACCACACCTAGAATTGATTCTATTCAAAAACCAGTTAGCTCAGAAGGTGATGGTCCTTGTTCTTGTTATAATTCGGTCACCGGTCATCCGAGTAGCACGATGCTCGCATCCACTTGGTGGAATGAGGCCGCATTACTTTACGGTAGATCCTGTACTAAAGAAGGGGCTGCTAGAGGGATGGTGGGTTGGTATGCCCCTGGTTTGAACATCCACCGCTCACCATACGGCGGACGTAACTTTGAATATTATTCAGAAGATCCATTAATTACTGGTAACATGGGAGGCTATACTGCTAGAGGCGGTTTAGAATACGGCATTTACTCCTTTGCTAAACACTATGGCTTAAACGAACAAGATATTAATCGTAACGGTTTGAATGTTTTTTGTACCGAACAAAGTATTAGAGAAATTTATTTGAGAGGCTATGAAATCTATACAGACTTAGGCGGTCTAGGTATGATGACTGCTTTTTCTAGCATGGGAACAACTTGGGCGGGAGCTAGCGAAGCATTATGTAATAAACTGCTCAGAGGTGAATGGGGCTTTAAAGGCTCAGTTATTACCGATTATAACAACGACACCATGCCATGTGATGCCGGCTTAAGAGCGGGCAACGATGAGTGGTTAATTCCAGGTCTTAGATCTGCCGGAAACTTAATTAAAGCAGTCAACGACACCCCTAATGACATGCGTTATTATATGCGGGTAGCGTGCAAAAATATCCTTTATTCTCTTGCTCATAGCAATGCAGCTTGGGATGATGAAGATTTTATTGACGCCGGTACTGAAAATCCACGCTCACCATAATACTGATCTAGTTTACATAAACGCATGAAAAAAACCATCGCTTAATTGCGATGGTTTTTGTTTGTTGAGATCAGTTATTTTCTCGGATTTTTGATGTTAGCTTGCGCTGCGGCTAGTCTTGCCACTGGTACACGGAAAGGTGAACAAGAGACATAGTCTAAACCGACATCGTGATAAAACTCGATGGACTTGGAGTCACCACCAGTTTCACCACAGACACCAATTTGTAAGTCTGGGCGAGCGGCGCGACCTAAGTCGACCGATAATTTAACTAATTTACCGACACCGTGTTGGTCTAAAGTCTTGAATGGATCTTCTTCGAAAATTTTATTTTTGTAATAAGAAGGCAAGAAGACACCGGCATCGTCACGAGAGAAGCCAAAGGCCATTTGCGTTAAGTCGTTTGTGCCAAATGAGAAGAACTCTGCGTGTTCAGCGATTTCATCAGAAAGTAATGCCGCACGTGGGATTTCAATCATTGTTCCGACTTCGTATTCTAAGTCTACGCCAGCATCAGCGATGAGCTTATCAGCGGTCTCGACAATGATGTCTTTAACAAATTTGAGTTCTTTTGCTTCTAAGACTAACGGGACCATGATTTCTGGTTTTATCGGTGCGCCATTCTTCTTGCTGAAGTTGATGGCCGCTTGGATAATCGCCATTGTTTGCATTTTATAAATTTCTGGATAGGTAACAGCTAAACGGCACCCACGGTGACCCATCATCGGATTAGATTCATGGAGTTCTTCAATGCGATCTTCGATAGCTTTGACTGTTAAACCTAAGGCATCGGCCAATTCTTTAATAGCGCCAGCTTCTTGTGGCAAGAATTCGTGAAGCGGTGGGTCTAATAAACGAACGGTCACGCTATACGGTGCGGTTGTTCCGTAAAGCTCTTCAAAGTCAACTCGTTGCATTGGTAAAATTTCTGCTAGGGCTTTTTCGCGTTCCTCAGTGGTGGGCGCTAAAATCATCTTTCTCATTGAGAAAATCCTATCTCTGGCGAAGAACATATGTTCGGTACGGCATAGACCGATACCTTCAGCGCCGAAATCTCTAGCTTGTTGGGCATCCTTAGGAGTATCAGCATTTGTCCTGACTTTAAGGGCACGGTATTGATCAACCCAACCCATTAAACGACCGAAGTAGCCAGAGGATAAGTCTGAGGCCACAGTCTTGATGGCACCTTCATAAATTTTTCCAGTACTACCATCTAGGGAAAGGACATCATCGA
>JAAZFO010000212.1 GCA_012511695.1 Erysipelotrichia bacterium
CAATCAATACCTTCTTCGCCTTGGTTTTGAACACCATCAAAACAAGTGGCTTCTGGACGATGAACTAAATAAATACCTCCACCAATAAGAGAAAAAATTCCTAAGGTTATTAAAGCAATTATTATTTGTTTTATTATCCTTTTATTCATGTTTTTTATTATAACATGAAAACTTAATGATTTTCCAGAGAAAATAAAAACCCCCGGCAAAACCTACTTTCCCCCAAAAGGAGTATCATCGGCGTTTGGTATTTTTACTTCTGTGTTCGGAATGAGAACAGGTAGAGCCTACCAAACTAAATCACCGGGAGATTTAATATTTTTAAAAAATTCTTTTCGCTAAAGATAGGAAAGTTGCTTTGATCAATTAGTACTCCTCAGCTTAATCCGTTACCGGACTTCCACTTAGAGCCTATCCCTAACTTCCTAGCCGAAACCAGAAAGTTAAGCCGCTAATGCGGACCTAGTCGTCTTCTAGGGACCTCTCTTCTCGTCAAAGACGAGAACACGATACCTAATCTTGGGGTGGGCTTCGTGCTTAGCTGCTTTCAGCACTTATCCCTTCCGAACTTAGCTACCCGGCAATGCCCTTGGTAGGACAACCGGTACACCAGAGGTTCGTCCAATCGGGTCCTCTCGTACTGCGATCAGCTCCCCTAAAGTATCGAACGCCCACAGCAGATAGAGACCAACCTGTCTCACGCATAGAATCATAAATTACTTTATGTATGGACTATACCATCATCCTAATATTTATTAGGCGGTTGACGTATTATGGAAAAGAAAATCTCTTCCATCCCTCTGGCATAAAACCAGAGAAGTCTCTAAGGGGTTATAACTTTTTTAATGTAAAAAAGTTAAACTTCCCTAGATATTGCCCTACCACACGACAGGTTAAAATACAATTATGTAATAGGATTTCATCTATATGAGTCAACTTTTTCCTTAGAAGATTACTCTTCTAGGCCGCCAAATTGACGGTCTGAACCCAGCTCGCGTACCCTTTTAATTGGCGAACAGCCAAACCCTTGGAACCAGCTTCAGCTCCAGGATAGGGTGAGCCGACATCGAGGTGCCGAACGGAGCCGTCGATATGAACTTTCGGGCTCCACCAGCCTGTTATCCCTAGGGTAACTTTTATCCGAAGTCTCTACGCCTTCTACAACGGCGTATCGGGTCACTAAGCTCTGCTTTCGCAATAGTTTGGAATGTCTCCCTCACTATAAAGCTGGCTTTTGCCTTTACACTACCTCCACCATTTCCATCGGTGGATAGCCAACCTTGATAGACTCCTCCGTTACTCTTTAGGAGGATCGCGCCCCACGAAAACTACCCACCAGGCACTGTCCCTTAAAGTTTTTTCCATTAAGGTTAGAATCTATTTTCAAAAAGACAGGTGTTTCATTGGCGACTCCATTCTGACCGAGATCAGAATTTCAAAGTCTCCCTGCTACGCTACGCATTTTAAAAATAGACCCAATACCAAGCTGTAGTAAAGCTCCTAGGGTCTTTTCGTCTTGCTGCGGGTACCCAGCGTCTTCACTGGACACGCATTTTCACCGGGCTCCTCGTTGAGACAGCTCCCCAGTCGTTATACCTTTCGTGCACGTCGGAACTTACCCGACAAGGAATTACGCTCAACTATGTTACTTCCATAAAGGAAGGATAAATTTAAATTATTAAATTTATCTCTCTATGTCGCCATAGAGTTCGGACTATATCTTCCAAATATATAATATTTGGTTCGGCGTATAGTCTCTGAGGATTCTTAAAATAAAATTTTAAGTCTTTCCTGCTGATTGTCTGCACCAAAAACATTGTCACTTGATGTAACACCAACCATATCTCTATGGTTAGATTACACCATAGTAGTTTTGGATACACCAGATTTTCCAGCATATAGCCGAATTTTACTAAAGCTAGCTTTTCCTAACCTTAGAACCGTTATAGTTACGGCTGTCATTGACCAGGGCTTCAAGCATTCAGCTGTCCTGATAAATCAGAACAACCGACACTCTTGACCTTCTGGCATCGGACAGGCATCAGCCCCTATACATCACCTTGCGGTTTCGCAGGGACCTGTGTTTTTGGTAAACAGTCGCCAGGGAATCTTTCGCTGCGCCCTTCTTTCCTAGTAAAACCAGAAAAGAAGGGAGGGCTTATCCCAAAGTTACGCCCGCTTGATTGCCGAGTTCCTTAACGAGGAATCACCCGTTCCCCTGAGGCTACTCGCCTCACCCACCTGTGTCGGTTTACGGTACGAACTGAACACTTTTATAGCTTAGAAACTTTTCTTGGAAGGCTCTTCAAAAGAATCGGCCAAGTAAAACTTAACCTTTTGAAAATATGCGCTCTTTGAGATTTAACTCAGTTTACCGGATTTGCCTGATAAACAAAGCTTGATATTTCCAACGCAAAACCACTAATGCGCTCTTTCTTATGTCCTCCGTCCTTCCTTCGCAAAAATGTTCAGGGGCCGGAATATTAACCGGCTGTCCATCAGCTACGGTATTACCATTGCCTTAGGATCGCCTAACCTTTGGCTGATTGTCATTGCCAAAGAAACCTTGGGTTTACGGGGTCCTGATTTCCCATCAGGATTGTGGTTACTCATGCCGACATTCTCACTTCCTTAAACTCCACCTTGATTCACATCAAAGCTTCAGTGCTTAAGAAACGCTCCCCTACTAAATTATTGAAAAAACAATAATTTCCGCGTCTTCGGTATTTGGTTTTAGCCCCGGTAAATTTTCGGCGCAACCCTCCACCTTCCTCTTAAAAAGAAGAAGTTCAAATAGTGAGTTGTTACACTTTCTTTAAAGGATGGCTACCTCTAAGCCAACCTCCTAACTGTCTATGGTGAATCACCACCTTTAATGCACTTAACCAAAATTTGGGGACCTTAGACTGCGATCTGGACTTTTTTCCTTTTGACTATGGAGCTTCGCCCCCACAGTCTGACTAGTCTATTTAAATCTTATGGTATTCGGAGTTTGATTGGTATGCTGAGCTTTCGCCCTATACACACCATCCAGTGCTCTACCC
>JAAZFO010000192.1 GCA_012511695.1 Erysipelotrichia bacterium
ATAATAATTTTTTTGATGTTCAATAAACGCGTTTACGCGAGAAAGGAAATTTTTTATGGCAAAACTTATAGCAAAGCCAAAACTTTGGATGGGCTTAGCTACTGTCAGTCTTTTAGTCACTACATTGATGTTTTCAGGTCAACAATTAACTAATGTGTATGCTGGCTTAATTAATGACGTCTTAGGCTTATCCACTACCAAAGTCGGTTCACTCGAAGGTGATGTGGTCGAAGGTTCTGCTTACAAGGACAGCACTGGTTCCTTATCCGATGAAGGGTGGAGCCGGATGATTGCTGACTCCTACAAATTCTGTGAAGAAGCTGTTGAGCAAGGAGCGGTGCTCCTAAAGAACTCAGAGAAGGATGGTAAACCTGTTCTTCCTTTGGCTGAAGACGAAAGAAACGTCTCTTTACTCGGTCGTGGTAGTAAAAACTTATTTATGCGTTCTGGTGCAGGCGGTGCCGCGCCAAACGAAAACTTTGTTGTCTACTTAGATCAAGCCTTTGAAAGAAATGGGTTCTCAATTAACAGAACCATTTTTGATGCTTATTCAAAACTTTCACTATCACAGATGACCACTCCAAGCACAAATGTTGAGCAAGCGGTCTCTTTCTATACACCAGAAAGAAAAGCCACATTTGCCGAATATAGTGATGCGGCCATCGTTACCATCGTCCGTATCGGTACCGAAAATACTGACCCGGCCCCTGGTAGACTAGATCTTCATAATGATGAAAAAGATCTTCTTAGAATGATAAAAAACGAAGGAGTCTTTAAAAAGACGATCGTTATTATCAACGCCCCATTCCCGATGTCTGTTGACTGGGTCGATGATCCGCAATACGGCGTTGATGCCCTTCTTTATATGGGGGTTCCAGGATACTATGGTTCTCCTGGTGTCGTTCACGCTTTAATGGGCAAAAATGCTGCAGGTGAAGTTGTTAACCCTTCTGGTCACTTAGCAAACACTTTTGCTGCTAGCGCCAGTTCTTCTCCAGCTTATGTTAACTTTGGCAACAGAAACATTGCTGTTTATCAAGAAGGCGTCTATGTTGGTTACAAATATTATGAAACCAGATATGAAGATGCAATCTTAGGTCAAGGCAATGCCACTAGCACCAAAGGTGTCTTCCATAGCAATGGCGGTTGGAACTACGCTGATGAAATGGGCTATCCATTTGGATTCGGTTTATCTTATACCGACTTCGAACAAAGAATTACTAATATTAGATACAACGCTGGTACTGATCAAATTGAAGTGACCGCGGAAGTCAGAAATGTTGGTGATATGGATGGCAAAGCTTCTGTACAAGTTTACGTGCAGGCCCCATACACGCAATTCGATAAAGATAATGGTTTAGGTAGACCATCTATCGCTTTAATGGAATATGACAAAGTTGATGTCAAAGCTGGTCAAACTGTCGCAACCACTATTAAATTTGATAGATATTTCTTAGCGACCTATGACTACAAAGTTAACAAACACTACATTTTAGAAGGTGGTACATATTACTTTGCATTAGGTAATGGTGCTCACGAAGCTTTAAACAACATCTTATTCGTTAAAGATCCAACGCTTCCATTAGTCGACCATCTCGGTGAAGCTTATGATGGCGTTTCTAATGCGGTAAGATCACTTGAAATCGAAGAGGATTTAATTAAATATGCGACATCGGTTTATGATTCTAATGTCCAAGTTACTAACCAATTCGATGACGCTGATTACAACTATTTTGTTTCTAACCCTGCTAATCACATCAAATATGTCGATAGACAAGATTGGGACGGCACATGGCCTAATAGTTTAATTACTACTAACCCAGCCCCATCCGCTGCCCTTAACATGGCGCAGTACTATTCTAAGCCAGTTGATGGCCCAAAATATTCTGAGGGTGATGGCACAGCTTACAACGTTCCTTATATTAATGATGATGGTGAAGTTGAATTAATCACTTTCTCCGATATGTCGGATATTCCACTTGAAGGCGAAGTTACCGAAGGTAGATTCGCTGGTAAAGACGGTGCTGAAATGTGGGATGCATTTATTAAACAAATGGATCTCGATGATTTAATCATTTCTGTTTCTGATAACCGTGGTATCTTAGACGTTAAAAAAGTCTTAAAGAAAGGTAACTCCGTTGCTGAAGGTCCTGAAGGCTTATTGTCCAGATTCCAATACGGTGATAAGAGATGGGCAACTGGTTTCCCAACTGGTCCCGTTTATTCCGCTACTTTCGACCATGAAATGCAAGCCAAATTTGGTGGATTCTATGGCGAAGAAGCTTTATTCTGTGGTGTCGCTTCTGTGAACGCTCCTGGAGCTAACATTAACCGGACACCTTATGGTTCCCGTGCTTCTGAATATATGACTGAAGACGGAATGATGAACTATTTAGTTGCTGCAAATGTCGTCGGCGCAGCTAGGAAAAAAGGTTTGATTATGAATATTAAACACTGTTTCTTAAACAATCAAGAAAATGGTAGACAACGGATCTCCACTTTCTGCGACGAACAAGCAATCCGTGAAATTTATTTAAGACCTTTCGAAGGCGCTTTAACTAAAGGTAAGGGTTTAGGCATCATGACTTCCTACAATAGAATTGGGGTCGTATACGCTGCTACTCACGAGCCTTTAATGATGAACGTCATGAGAGGCGAATGGGCGTATAGAGGCTTTATTATTGATGATGCCTTAACCGGTAGCAATACCGCTGATTACGCCAATGGTCCAGCCATGATTTACTGTGGTACAGACTTATTCTGTCTTGACGGTAACCGTGGCACTCAATTAAAACAATGGGTCACTCAAAATGATGACGGTACAATGGTAGAATGTTTGCAAAGAGCAAACAAATACGTGATGTATGGCATCAGCAGATCATGGATGGGCGGTCTCAGAATTTCTGAAGCCGATCTCGGTAATCCATGGTGGAAAGATGTCGTCAACGGCATGGTCATCGGGGCAACCGTCGTGACTGCTGCTTTAGTTGGCTTATATATCTTCTCTGAAATCATTTCAAAGAAAAAACCTGTTGTTGAAGCCGAATAGGAGGATATGAATATGGATATGATTAAAAACTTTTTAAAAAACAAATCGGTTGCCTATTTCATCATTCTCGCCAATGCTATATTAGCATTGCTCGTCGCCATTATTTTCTTTGCCACCTATAAGGGCGCTATGCCCAACTCTGCTGAGGGCATTGCTCCAGAATCAATCGGCATCTTCTTGCTAGTTGGATTCGTGGTTGAATTAGTGGCCTTAGCTTTACCACAATACAGATTCATTCATGTGATCGGTGTAGCCATGTTTGGTTTAGCCCTTTACAAAGAAGTGGTTATTATCCCAGTTCTCATCGCCGGCGAAATTAACAATGTTCGCTACGAAGGCGGAGACTTCTATCTCAACCTCTTCTACTTATTGGCTCTTCTAGCAATTATTATTTCGGGCATTGTGGCCGTCTTCTTAGGGGCATACAAATCCGAAGCTGAAGCTGATGAAGATATGAAAGTTAGCTTAGGTGACAAGAAAAAGCTTATCACCATCGGTGTGGGTGCAGTCTTAGTGATTGCTTCCATCGTCTCTGGTGACTTAGTGACTAAGAGTCTTTTAAAAGCCGCACCGGCACCAGAAGGGCCTGCAGATATAATCGCTGTTGATCCGATTACTGATGAAATCAGAGCTATTGCAGATGATTATGTTTATGACTTTAATCCAACCTCAGTGATTATCAAAGAGGAAGCTGATTGGGATTTCTCAAATCCACTCTTAAATAGTAGCTCAGGTGTTAGCACAACTAGTGGTAACAGAACTGATCGCCACATCGTTTATTACTTTGAAGGTACTTATGCTGAAGGTTATCAGGGTGATTATTCTGAATCTTATGCTTATCTCTATTTATGGGATGATGGTATCTTTGCGGGTAGATCTAAAAACGATAACATCAGAGGGTATTGGTATAATTCCTCAATCGCTAATGGCGAAGATGCCGAAGGCAACGATATCAAAGATTGTTTGAATATGGTCAGTAACGTCAATCGTTATACATCCATCATCACGCAAACTGCTGGTGGCTTCTATGAGCGTAGCGCGTACATTTTCATCGCGCCATGGTCTGGAGGTACACGCAGTATTATCATCAATGGTTATTTGTATTATCCAGAAGTAGCCTCATTTCTTGACTCAGACCTTACCGGCGATGTATTTGAAGGCGGTGAAGTATTTAACAGAAACTCTTGGACTGCCAAACGGGTTCTCAAAAACTTGAATTACTCTGCGGTCTTTAAAGCTAATGAAGTTACTTGGACTGATGGTCCTGGTATTAGAAATGGTCAAGTCATCGAAGCTGCTGGTGAATATGAAATCACCGCTAGATGGAGTGGTTTAACCGCTACCAAGACAATTACTGTTATTGATTAAATTAAATCACTAACACAACATTTAAGGGCTAACTCAGTGCGAGTTAGCTCTTTTATTTATTTACAATAAAGTTTAATTTTTATTAGTCAATTGTGGAGTTTAATTAAAAATAGATTGCGAAGATTAAAAAAGATGTTAAACTTATATCCATAAAATTATGAAAAAAGCTCACAATTATTACTACTACTATTTTTACCCAAGGAGTGATCAATAATTCTTGGCTTTTTTGGCTAGTGGTGTTGTTGATTACTCGAATTAATTAGCGGCACCGAGAAAAGAAAATAAATGATTGGTGCCGTAACAGCATCAATTTTTTATTTCTTATTAGGAGGACAAAAAAATGAAGAAATCAAAACTATTAGCATTACTTCCCTTGCTATTCATTCCAACGCTGAGCGGCTGTCAAAGCTTTAGTGGCCCAGTCATCGGTATTTGCCAGTTGGTTTCTCACCCCGCTCTTGACGCGGCCACTAATGGCTTTGTGGAAGCTGTTAAAGAAGGAATGGGTGAAAAAAATGTCAGATTTGACATCCAAGACGCTGCTGGCGAGCCCGGTAACTGTATTACCATCGCTAACTCATTTGTCGCTAAAGATGTCGATCTCATCATGGCGAATGCCACCCCGGCTTTACAAGCCATGGCTAATTCCACAGCGACTATTCCGATTCTCGGCACATCGATAACGGAATACGGTGTCGCCTTATCATTAACTGACTTTGATGGAACGGTTGGTGGTAACATCTCCGGCACCAGCGATTTAGCGCCCCTTGATGGCCAAGTAGATATGATCAAAGCATTATTCCCAGATGCCCAAAAAATTGGCTTGTTGTATTGTTCAGCAGAAGCTAATTCTCTTTACCAAATCAATACCGTCGAACAATTATTAATCGACGATGGTTTAACGACTAAACGGATCGCTTTTGCGGATTCTAATGAATTACAAGCTGTTTTAGTCGCTAATGTTGGTGATTTAGATGTCTTATATATTCCAACTGATAATACATGCGCTAATAACACCAGTATTATTGACGCTATTTGCCGTCCGATAAGATTACCAATCATCGCGGGTGAAGAAGGTATTGTCATCGGTTGTGGTGTCGCTAGCTTATCAATCGATTACTTTAGTTTAGGAGTTAAAACTGGGCAAATGGCGATTGAAATTTTAAAAGAAGGAAAAGACATCGGTACGATGCAGATTGCTTATGATGAGCATCCTGTTAAAAGGTTTAATCGTGGAATTTGAGAAGATTTAGGGATTGATATTCCTGCGACTTATGTAGAAATTGAGTAGGGTATAAAATAGTATGCTACCTTATTTATCATCACTTCCTGGCGCAGTTGCCCTCGGTATTATTTGGGGCATCATGGGCTTAGGTGTCTTTATTACTTATCACATCTTAGATATTCCTGATTTAACAGTGGATGGCTCTTTTGCAACGGGCGGTGCGGTGTGCGCGATTATTATTGTTGGTGGAGGGAGCTTCTGGTTAGGGCTATTGTTAGGCTTAATAGTCGGCCTAGTTTGTGGCTTAATAACTGGCTTATTACACACGGTACTTGACATACCACCAATTCTTGCTGGTATTTTGACACAGCTATCGCTTTGGTCAATTAACCAAAAGATTATGGGTCGTTCGAACATCAGTATTAGTGCGCGGTCGTTTGAGTTACTTTTTTCACAGATTAAAGTGTATGATGCCTTATGGAAAATTGCCCTTATCGCCCTTGTCTTAGTCCTCGGGTTTTATGTCTCTTTTGGCACGGAACTCGGCGCATCAATTAGAGCGACTGGCGATAACCCCAGAATGGCAAAAGCGCAAGGAATTAATACTAAACTTAATATCGTTATCGGTTTAATGATTTCTAATGGTATCGTCGCTTTAAGCGGGGCTTTGCTCGCTCAATATCAAGGCTTTGCGGATATCAATATGGGGAAAGGGGCGATTGTTATTGGCCTATGCGCGGTCGTTATCGGCTTAGCGCTCATTAAAAGAATCACTCCGAACTTCTTTGTGAGGATGCTCAGTGTCGTTGTGGGGTCGGTTATTTATTATCTCGTCTATCAAACCGTTGTTTTCTTTGGCTTTGATACAGTGTATTTAAAAATGATCGCCGCGGTTGTTGTCGCTTTATTCCTCGGTGTTCCTTATTTGAATAAAAAATATTTTGCCCCTTATTTTAAACGGCGTAAAAAAAGATTAGTCCTAAGGGAGAATGAACAATGATAGAGCTCAGAAATATAAGCAAATCCTTTAATAGCGGCACCCCAAACGAGACGCAAATTTTTGAAAACTTTAATCTCACCCTTAACGAAGGTGATTTTGTAACGATCATCGGCGGTAATGGTTCGGGAAAAAGTACTCTAGTCAATATTATTTCTGGTAGCATGACGCCTGACGAAGGCGATGTCTTTCTTAATAATACGCGTATTACTAAGATGAGAGAACATCAAAGAGCCCCTTATTTTGGGCGAGTTTTCCAAGACCCAATGGTCGGTACTGCTTCAGATATGACTGTCATTGAAAATCTCGCGCTCGCTTATGGAAGAAGGAGAAGCCGTTCTCTGTTCCGGTGGTCTTATCATATGAGTGATGTGCAAACCTTTTGCGATGATCTGAAAATTCTTGATTTAGGGTTAGAAGAGCGCTTATATCAAAAAGTTGGACTCCTGTCCGGCGGACAAAGACAAGCCCTCACATTATTAATGGCGACAATGAGAAATAAACCGTCCCACGCACGCATTAAGAGAGATTATGTCAGATTTACTAATGGCAATAAAAAAGGCGCGTTAAATACCTTTAATCAAGCCTTTGTGACCGCTAAGGCAAAATATGTAGACACCAAAAATGAAATCAAAAATAATAAGGCATTAAATAAAGAAATACAAAAAAGATTATTACAAGTTGCCTTTGAGCAATTCGACCGCTCTATTAGAAAGTTTGATTTGACCAAACCAGTCTTATTGTTAGATGAGCATACCGCTGCTTTAGATCCAAAAACTGCGGAAAAGGTTCTTGAGATAACTGAAAAAATTGTGACTGAAAATGCGCTGACCACGGTGATGATTACTCACAATATGAAAGACGCAATTCGTTATGGCAATCGTTTAATTATGTTGAGTCAAGGGCAAATTATCGCTGATGTTAGTGGCGAAGCGAAGAAAAAGTTAACGATTGAAAGTTTGTTAAAAATGTTTGTTGTTCACAGTAAAAATGACATGTTACCAGATTCAATAATCCTCGGAGATTAAATAATAATTATTTATCATACTCGACAAGTAATTTATTTTTGTTAGAATAAAGAATATATGAGAATTGCATTATCTGTTGAAACGACTGCTGATTTACCAAAAGAACTATTGACAAAATATGACTTGTTTCTCGTTCCTTTTACGGTAATGCTTGGTGAACAAGCATACTTTGATGGTGAAATTACTGCCGCTGATATTTTTGCTTTTGTCGATAAGACCAAAATCTTACCGACTACTGCTGCGGTTAACGTCTATACATATAAAGAACATTTTAACAAAATTTTAGCCAAAGGCTATGACGCTATAATCCACTTTACCATCGGGACTGGCTTTTCCGCCTCTTATAGCAACGCCATCGTGGCGACTGAAGACTTAAAAAATGTCCACATCATTGATTCAATGAACTTATCGACTGGGATTGCCTTATTGGCCATTTATGCCCGTGAACTAGTGGATAAAGGTTTAGATTTAGAAACGATTATCTCTAAAGTTAAGGCGCGCATTCCGTATGTTAGAACTAGCTTCGTTGTTCACACCTTAGATTATTTACATAAGGGAGGCAGATGTTCGGGCTTGGAAAGAGTTGGCGCGGCGCTATTAAGACTTAAACCACAAATTATTGTTTTAGAAAATAAAATGGTTCCTGCAAAAAAATATTTTGGCAGGAGAGTACAAGTTATTGAGCAATACAGTAAAGACGTGATGGAAGAAATGGTAGATCCTGACTTAAAATATGCTTTTGTAACCCACACGATGGCAAATCCTGAAATGATAAAGGCTGCGAAGTCAGCTTTAGTAAAACGCGGCTTTAAAAATATCTACGAAACGCAGGCCGGCGCGACAATTACTAGTCACTGTGGGCCACTAGCTCTCGGTGTTCTTTTTATCGATAAACAACCAGAAGAATAAATTAATTACGAATATAAAAATAATACGTTGGATGGCGTATTATTTTTTTATATACCGTTAACTAAAACCCCTAACAAAGAGTTTTAAAGCTTCACTTTATTTTACGAAGGTTTTTACTTCTAAAGAAGTACCAAAGGACTTCTAATATTTGTAAGGGGATAGCAACAAAGAAAACTAAATAGAGGTTGAGGTCCATCATGACATAAAAAGAAAGGAAAAAAGCAGTAGCCACTGACCAAATAGTCAAACTAACAGAAAATAATTTTAAGAAACGGAGATGATAGATAGTGTGCCAAATAAGTAAAACAACAAAAGTGGCCACGACCCCATAAATGAAAATTAGCCACGGTTTAAAAACAGCTTCATCGCCTATTAAGACACTTAAGATCATGAAAATGGCAAGAGTTGCCACCCAAACTAAACCAATAGAAAAAAGTTGTAAATACGTTTGTTTACGCTTTTCTTGGTTTTTAATCTTAACGGGTTTATGGTCTGTGATATAAAAATCATCAATGGTAATGCCATAAAAATCAGCGAGTGATTTCAAAACAAAAATATCTGGAAATCCTTCGCCTCTTTCCCATTTGGACACCGATTTATCAGAATAATTAAACTTCTGAGCTAACTCTAACTGAGTTAAACCACTAGCTTTGCGGTAATGAGTTAGATTATTAGCGAGTAACTCTTGTAAATTCACGTCTTCTTTTTTCATTTAGACTCTCAATATTCTTAAATTTTATTATTTCTAAGACGAAAAAGCACATTAATGCTTTTCAGTTTTAGTAATTAGTCTTTTTACTTTAGAAATTGCTTTAAAAAAGCAATTGCCTTGCGGTTGATGGTCGCCATAGAAAACAACTTAACAGCATCAGTTTTGGCTCTGCGTATCATATGTTCTTTTTGCCGATCAGTTAAAGATAAGCATGCTTTAATACCGTTAGTTAAACCCTCAACTTCTGAAGAGTCAATCCAAACAACAGCTTCTTTAAAATCTTTTTCTAAGCGATTGTTTCTCACGGTTAGAGTTAAAGCCTTATCAGCGCCGAGATAATCGATTAAATTATCCGGTATCAAATAGCGATCAAAATCTTCGCTAAAAGGACGAGGGTTTATATTGATAAGGGCATCGTTAATTAAAGATAAAACAATATCATTATTCGGACTTCCTAAATAGACGATGTTTGGGACATCCGCAATAATTTTTTTGAGTTTTTCTTCGTTAGAGTGATAACCGGAAATGATAAGTTTTATCGTCCCTAAGTTAAGTTTTTTAAAAGCACTAATTAAATTATAGATGCCGTATTTTTCACTAAGATTGCCATCGTAATAAAAGTAATGACCGTATTGACTGCAATCAATTTCTTGATATTTGTTTTCTAAAATACCAGAGAAAACGAGGCTAGGGCGTGAATGACGATTAAATAAGTTATTTAATCCAGGAGTGGTGGTCAGATAACCACTTAAGTTTTTAGCCTTGTCTAATAACGCTAAGGTATAGGCTCGTTTTGTATTAGGAATTCCACTAGGAGTATTGTGACAAACACCAATAATAGGTAGGTTATATTTCTTTGAATAAATTTTGGCTAATTGTAAGACGCGAGAATTCAGAGTTTCCGTAAAGATTATCGCTTCTTTTAAGTTTGTTTTTTTCATGATTTTTCGCGTATAAAAATAAGCACAAATATACCGAAAGAGTTTTTGTCTTTTGATTGGTGAATAGTGCCAAGTAATCTTGCCCTCTGGTTTTTCTTCTGCTTCTAATTTTTTAAGGGCACAGTGGCGCTTAGAAAATGGTCTAAAAGATAAAACCTCGACCTCATGAGTTAAGGCAAGGGCGCGGATTAGACGGTTGTGCAAATTTTGAATTGAAGAATTCAAAGAAATGCGCCACGCCAAAGACAAAGAAACGTAATCTTCTTTTTGGCAAGCAGTGGTGAAATAAATAATCTTCATTAGTTCAGTCTAAAATAGTCCTACCTAATTATAAAACTTTGTGCGCATTAAAGACCTAATAATGTTAAGATTAACCCATGGACAATCACGTCACGACATGGAATAAATTTTTTTCACAGATCCAAAATGAGGATTTTTGTGACAAATTAAATGAGTTTTTAAATAGAGAATATAATAATCACGAGTGTTATCCACCCCGTGAGCTAATGTTTAACGCCTTTCGTTTGACGCCTCTAGACAAAGTGAAAGTTGTCATAATTGGGCAAGACCCATATCACGAACGCGGGCAAGCGATGGGTTTATCTTTCTCCGTCCCCTCTGGAATTAATGTTCCGCCCTCGCTAGTTAATATTTATAAAGAAATTGCCAAAGAATATGAATGTCCGATGAACTATCAATCTGGAGACCTAACCTATTTAGCCGAACAAGGAGTTTTATTAATCAATGCGATATTATCAGTAAGAGCAAAGCAACCTTTGAGCCATAATATTGCGGAATATAAAATGTTTCTCGCACGCGTCCTGGAAGTTTTAAATCGTCAACATCGCCCAATAGTTTTTCTTTTATGGGGTGGGTTTGCCCGTAAATTAAAAAGTTATTTGCACAACCCAACACACCTCGTTTTAGAATCCGTACACCCTTCCCCATTAGCGGCAAATCGCGGAGGATGGTTTGGTAATGACCACTTTAAAAAAACTAATGAATATCTCAAATCCCATCATTTAAAAGAAATTAAATGGTCAAATATGTAATTGTTTTTCACGTTTAAGATTTAGCCAATTTTTGAAAAAGAAAATACTACTTATTAATAAAATCACCAGGGCAAATACCGACCAAATCCAATATAAAGTCGGATCCAAAATTTTAACATACATTCTGATTAATCTCGCTAAGCCATAAATAAAAGCAGTGAGAGAGACAGCGCTCCAAAGCCCATAAAATATCAACCCATTAAAATTTTGTTTTAAAGTGTTGAATAAAGAGAAGGCGCCGAGTAATAAAATAAATAACCCCAGCACAAAAAGCATCAAGTAATCACCATTGAATGCGTAATTGACATAACCATTCCCGCTTCCATTAGTGAAACTTAAAATATAAACGACAAGAAAGTATATAAAAGAAAAAAAGCCGATGACCGTAGTGCAAACGGATAAAACTAATGCGTTTTTATTTGCTGATTTTTGTATAACGCTTCTTTCGGTAGTTTGCACCGTAAAAATACGGGGCGCGGTTAAATAAAGGGCGATTAATAAAGGTGTAGTGATAACTATCGATGGGCCGATAAATGCAACATTATAAACAAAGCAATATAAGTAAAGATTCATGGAGTTTAGATCCCAAGCAAAATAGGTGGGATCGCTCCAAAAAAGAACGCCGGCTACATAATGAGATGTGAGCTTAAAAAGCCCACCAATAACAGCGCCAATAACTAACCACATAACATGATAGTGTTTAGTCTTTGATTTATCAAAAAATGGCTTGAATATGCCGACTAATCCCACAAAGGCATAAGGGAAAATGTAGTCTAATAATAGCTGAGCTGGATGGATGATAAAAGCACTGGTAGCGATGTCTAAAAAACCCATGATTAAACCGGTGAGTAAAGCCGGCCACAATCCGCGACGATAAGCCATGAATAAAACCGCAATCATCGCAAAACCAATTGACCCACCGTTGATGAATATGCCTTTAGATAAAATGCCTTGTAGTTCATCAAAGACAAAGCCTAAAGCGGCGATCATTCCAATTTCGCTAAGAAGACGAATTGTTGCTCTATTGTTGCTCATAGTTAGCCTCCTATTAAAACAAAAACCCTCGACTACTAGTCAAGGGGGAAGATAAAAATTTATATTAATTCCCTCCGCTAGTATTGTCTAGATCAGGTACGGTCGATCCCAAGTAGGATCCTCTCAGCCGAATTTCGTTCAGCTCCCACATATAATGATAGTCGACTTTGTTGACAATTAACAAAACAAAAAAATAACATTTATAATGTTCATTGTGCTATAGTTAATACAACTTGGAGGCTTTCCTATGGAAAACAATGAAATGAAAGAAAAATGTGTAAATTGCGAAGAAGCAATAAAAAACGAGCCCAAAGAAGTCGGTGAAGGTCAACAATTGGCCGATAAACCCTATCAATCCATCATCGAAGAAGCACGGATTGCGCTTTATAAAGATTACGCCAAAACAAAAAAAATTAGTAACATCATGATGTTTGTGGTGGTGGCACTTCTCGCCAGCACCATGTTTATGATCGTGTCGCAAAATAAGACACTGCAAATTATTGGCTATGTCGCAGTCGGTTTATTAGTGGTCGGTTTAGGGGTTTATTATTTTCTTAATCGCAAAAAATTTCCTGATAAAACAAAAAATTATGTCGACTTAGTCGTCAGGAATCTCAATAGTAGGATGTTTGCTGATAAACACTTCGCTGAGATGGAGTATAACCGTGAAAAGAAATTAGAATTAGCGGAACTATTAGGTGATGGTATTTATGCTGAAGCCGTTAATATCAATTCCCGTAATGTCATAAGCGGTGTCTTTAAAGGTCAAAACTTCACCTATGCTGAGGCAGCTTTAATCAGGACGACTAACCGTAAAAAACCACTACCACCTTTATTTGTTGGCCATTATATTACGATGGTTTATAACCTTGAATTTGATGGGCGGTTTGTCGTTGTTTTTAAAAACATTCAAGAACCAGTTGATTTACCAAATGCAGTCGGTGATTTGGTCGTCCTTGAAGAAAAAGAAAATCTTGTAATTTATGGTTTAGAGGGCAGTGAATATCAAAAAGTGCTCAAAGATAATTTAGTAAAAAAATTGAGCAAAGTTGCTGTCACGCATCACCTCTTAAATATCAATATTGCTTTTTGGGGTGGCCGTTCAGTTGCTTACTTGAGCTATGATGACGCCGTTATGTCTGTGCCTTTTGATAAGCCGTTTAATGCTGAAGGTTTTGAAAATGCCTGTGACAATCTAGGAGCAGTTTTGGAAGCATTCGCAGGAAAATAAAATGCCACAAGTCGGGCGCTGGTATAGCATACGTTGCTACAAACACAACGGAACATTGCATCGCATTTGGGATCGCGGTTTAGTCGTGGAAAACGACGCTGATCACATAGTTGTTGCCACAAGAAAAGCAAAAGTAGTTGAGGCCAATGGCCGTTGTTGGTTTACTAAAGAACCAGCGGTAACTATCTTTTCTAAAAAAGAATGGTGGAATGTTATTTGCATGCTAAAAAAAGAAGGGGTTAGTTATTACTGTAATATCGCCTCTCCAAGTATTGTTGATAGAGGCTCCATCAAATATATTGACTACGATTTAGATGCCAAGTTATTTCATAACGACGAAATTAAAGTCCTGGATGAAAAAGAATACAACCATCACAAAAATAATTATTTATATAGTGATGAACTAGATGTCGTACTCAGACATCAAACGCAAACGATTGTTGAACGGATGAAAGAGCGCGCTTTCCCCTTCCAAGATGATCTAATTAATCGCTATTTCAACCGATATCTCGATAGCAAAAAGAAAGAGAGCTGATATGGGTATTGAAATCGTGACTCATCAACCGAGTGAGACGGTGAGTCTCGGCTATAAAATCGCTACCCATGCTCGCGCTGGTTCAGTCTTTTGTTTAACCGGCGATCTAGGGGCAGGAAAAACGACCTTAGTCCGGGGGATGGCGAAAGCCTTAAACATTAAAACAGTCGTGCAATCACCGACTTTTAATATCATGAAAATTTATTTTGATGGTCGTCGTCCATTAATCCATATCGATGCTTATCGTTTAGAAGGAGTGAGCAGTGATATCGGGTTAGATGAATATATCGGCTATGAAAGTGGTTTAACAGTCGTTGAATGGCCGGAATTTGTTGCTGGACTCCTTCCAAATAACGCCACGACGATTGAGATTATTAATCTAGGAGATGATAATCGTCAAATAACAATTACTTCTGAGGACAAAGACTATTTAGAAAGTTTAAACAAATGGTTACAGTATTAATAGATTCATCGAACACTAATTTATCAGTCGGCATTGCTAGAGACGGGGTCCTTTTAGAC
>JAAZFO010000193.1 GCA_012511695.1 Erysipelotrichia bacterium
ATTTAAGGGCTTTAGCGATCGGCCAAACAAAGATAAAGAAAGTGTATTTCACAACGGTGACTGGTGCCGCAAAATGAATTGCTAAGGAGTAACTAAACTTTTTAGCGAAGGCTTTTGGTAAGAATTCGCAAAAAATAATTAAAAAGATTGTAAAAGCGACCGTCACAATAATCGTGCCATTACTGATGTTGTCCGCTTCAAGAGACAAACCGATAAGAGTGACAATTGAAGAGGCGAAGACATTGACGATATTATTGCCGAGCAAAATCGCAGAAATCGGTAAATCATAATCTTCAACGATTTTAAGAGCTAGTTGCGCTCGTTTCTCTTTTTTACCTTTTTCTCTTGCCAACCGGTCTTTATCAACAGTGGAAAAAACCATATCGGCCGCAGAAAAAAACATCGAAAACAAAGAGCAGATAACAACGATTAGCCAATAATACCACTTCATTGTTGTTCACTCTTTTCATGGCTCGGCTCAGAGATGTCATCCACCAGTTCTTCTAAGACATCATCCATCGTCACCATACCAATAATTTTATTATTTTTATTTCTAACTAAAGCGATATGGGTGTGATGTCTTTTAAAGCCGATAAATAAATCATCGATCATAATCTCAGCGGAGACAAAGTATGGTTTTTGTAATACCTTGTGGATCGATAAGTCGGGATTATTTAAATAGGCTCCTAAGTATGTTTTTACGTGTAGAACACCGATAATATTATCAAAGTCATCGTTATAAACAGGAATGCGTGAATAGCTCGTTTTGATGATTGTCTCGTGCAATTTCTCTTTGGTTAGATTGCGAATATTTAAGGCGAATATTTTCTTTCTTGGCGTTAAGACTTCGCGCACATTAGTATCGGCGAAATCTAAAGCGGACTGGATGATTTCACCTTGCTCTTCATCAATCATGCCTTCACCAAAAACTTTTTCGACATCAGTTTCAAAATCTTCTTCATTAAAAACAATTTCATCTTTAACTTTGAATCTTTTTCCGATGAGCTTAGTTAATAAATCAAATAACACTGTAATCGGATATAATACCATCATTAAAAAATAAAGCGGATAAACTAAGATTTTAGACAAGGTATCCGGAATGCTTTTAGCGATAGTTTTTGGAAAAGCATCACCGAAGACATAGAGTAAAAAGGTGATGATTGCCGAAGAAATAATCGAGATCGCTTCATTAGAAACACCAGCAGCTTTAAACAAATTATAAAAAGACACTGTCGAAACAGCACTGGCGATGATGGCGACTATATTACTGACCATAAGGACGGAGATGAGAGCGCGCTCATATTTTTCGCACACCTTCAACACCATTTTAGCAGTTCGCTTCCCTTCGTCTGCTTCGATCTGCATCTTGAAGCGATTTGCTGAGGCAAAAGCGGTTTCGCTAGCAGAAGAGAAAAAATTTATAAAGACACAAATGATGATGATCGTCCACGACAGAGGTATCTCCATCAATTAACCACTTCCTTTCTGGTCATCAGGGATAATAAAATACCACATAATAAATACTATTCCAATAAATACATTAATGTTTTTGCTAAATTTTAACTTATAAATTAGCAAACCTTTTGCCGCCACGTCCATTAAAATAATGAATGATAATGAAGGTTGCTCCCCCGTATAAAGCGATAAATATCGCTAAAACAATGGCAATATTAAGCCCTAACCAAAAGCCGAGTAAAAAGTAAAAAGCCACGAAGATAACCGTTAAACCCATGCTCCCAAAAATTGAGATGATGACCGGAGCGCTTTGCTTAATGGGAATTAATTCGCTCGTCCAATTTAAATTAGGTAACATTAAGCCAACCCATAATGAACTATACGCATAGAAAAAGACATAAGTGATCACTAACAAAAAGACGATGCCTTTTTCCGCTAACGGAGCGTCGATGACTGTAATCATCGGTATGACTGCGAATAAAATTGGGATGGTTGTCAATATGATTTGCACAAAAGCTTTCGCATGCAAAATGGTTTTTGGGGGAATCGGTAAGGATTGATAAATCAAGACGCTTTTCCCTTCAAGCGAAATCGAAGGTGCACAAATGTTGTTCATCGAGGCGGCAGAAAATAAAACCGCACTAATACCTGCCATAAATAATCCTGGAAAGACTAAGTCTATCTCGGTTTTTAAGGGTGGTAAAAAATCACCACCAAAAACAATCATACTCACGGCGAGAACAGTAATTAAAATAGTTCCTAAGCCGCAGTTTAGCATATAAAGAGCGCTTGAAAAAAAGCGCCGAAACTCTTTGCCTAAAACAGCGAAAAAAACTGGTTTTCTTTTGCTCATTTTTTCTTTATAGATTACCTTTTTTTCACCCGTATTTGTCGTCGCAATTTTTAAAAAATTACTCGATAAAATTAGCCACACTAAAGCGGTCAGCCCTAAAGTAATGCCTAGGAAAAGGGTGGTGTATAACAAATCCCCTTCACCGATACGCCCAAACATATAAAGGCCATAAGCCATCTCCTTGACACTTTCACCGTAATACGTTGCATTTTGTAACAAAACACTGATCAGCTCGTGGGCTTGAAAATAAACAACATAGTAAACCGCAAAACCGACTAAAGACAACAAAACAACGAGAAAGCTCTTATTTTTAAAACGCAAACTAAGTCTAGCAACGACCCACCCTAATAAGCAGGAAAGAATTAAAACGATTAAAGAAATAATAAAAACTAATATCAAGCCACCGATAAAGTTAGCGAATGATAAACCGGCGACTAACCAATAAATAACTACCGCTGGGAAGATGACTAAACTTGAATACATCAATCCGAGCAAATAAACATTTAACAAACGAGAAGCGACGATATATTTAACCGGAATGGGCATAGAAAGGAGCAAGTCATTATCTTTGGATAAATAAAGACCGGAAAAAGTATTAAAGACACTTCCAAAAGCTCCAAAGACAATTGCCATTAACGAAAAAATGACAAAGTACAACCAAGCGACATTAGCTTCCACTAAGCTTGGACACAATGTATAAGCATAAGTGCCAAACATCCCCCCCAGGAGCGCAAATAATAAAAAAGCGAACAAAGTGAACATTAAAATGATTTGCCATTTTGAACGTGAACGTTGCTTTTTAGCGTCATAAAAAAATCTTCTAAATACTTCCATCAACTGTTTTTTCAGAAGAATTCTAAGCATTGAAATCCTCCAATTCTAAGAAGACTTCTTCTAAGCTATCATCACCTTTGACTTCTTCCATCGTGCCTTCTTTTACTAAACGTCCATTTTTGATAATGGCCACTTTGTCACATAGTTTTTCCGCTACTTCAAGGACATGGGTGGAAAAGAAAATAGCTCCACCACGGTCACAATGTTCGCGCATTAACTTTTTTAAACCGTGAGACGATTTTGGATCTAACCCAACAAAAGGTTCATCCATCAATATTAAAGACGGCTGATGAATCAAAGCGGAAATGAGCGCTAATTTTTGTTTCATTCCGTGAGAATATGTCGCAATCGGATCAGCTAAATTTTTCGTTAATTCGAATAAATCTCCGTACTTTCTAATGGCTTCTTGTCTTTCGTTAGCTGGAATGCCGAAGATATCTGCAATGAAGTTTAAATATTTAATACCGGTCATAAAATCATATAAATCTGGATTATCAGGAATATAGGCCAAGTTTTTTTTACACTCTAAAGGTTGTTCAGCAATTGAGCAGCCATTAATCAAGATGCGTCCTTTATCAAAATTTAAAACGCCAGCAATATTTCGCAAAGTCGTCGTCTTACCAGCGCCATTGTGGCCGATAAAACCATAAATCTCGCCCGGTTTAATGTGCAAACTGAGATCATCAACCGCTTTTTTATTTCCATAACTTTTCGTTAAGTTTTCAATCACTAACATATTCATCCTCTTTTCTACAGCGCATCAATTAAAGCTTTAATCAAACACTCTTGCCGTAGTACTGACTTTTAAATGCACAAACTCTCATCACGATAACACTATTGTCAATGATGACCCAACTAAAGTTTTATCCAAAGAAATTGCGAATAAAAAACCCGTTTTATTATAACTGATTTTTTCGAGTTTATTAAACAACATTTCCACTTTTTTCATTACTAAAATAAAGATTCATATAAGTCTTTTTTGC
>JAAZFO010000025.1 GCA_012511695.1 Erysipelotrichia bacterium
AAATACCGATTGCAGCACGGTGTCGTGAGCCGTATTTTCCAGCGTAAGCCTTCGTAGAATGAGTAAAGAAAACACTAGCGGCAACGATAGTTTCCTCGTGAATAATCACAGCGCCGTCGTGAAGGCGGGTGCCTGGATAAAATATTGTCATCAATAATTCCGAATTAACTGGACAGTCAATAGTGACGCCGTTTTTGGAAAAGCTAGTTAGAGAGTATGATCTTTCAAACGTAATAATCGCTCCGATTTTGCTTTTTGAAAGGGTGCTCACAGTTTGAGTAATCACATCGTAAAGTTTTTGACGATCGTAGACTTTTCCAACATGACCTTTGTTAGGAGTTTTAAAGGTGACGCGTTTAAATGGATTGGCGAGGAATACTTTGAAGCTTCCAAAATTAGAAAATATAGAAATGAATATTCCAATCGTCGAAAGCATTGCTACCAAGATAAAGGCCGGCAATAATCCAAGAAGGAAACTAGTGACAATCAAGACAAACGAAACAGTCAAAAATATATACGATAATGACCTCTTAATGATGGAAAAAAATAAGTAGAACAATAAGATGTAAACGATGACAATTACAGCGAGGTTTAAACTAAAAGCTAAAACATGATTTGTGTCATTCCAAGTGATATTTGCAACGCCTTCAAACATATCAAACTCTCCTTTAACTTCAATAATCATATCAAAATATACTAGTATTTTGTAGTAAAAAGCGAGTACAAAATGAAAAAACGCACTTTTGCAGCGTTTTGCGCTTTTTTAAGCGTGGTTTTGCGCTATTCATTCGATAAGTGAACGATTGTTTTCTTTTTTAAAATATTCTTTTTTTGAAATGTCGATCGTCTATTTTTTAAATATTTATTTAATATTCTCGACCCAATTGGAGTGATTTGGAGATATAAATCATCGGTATTTGGGTCGTAAATTTTCTTTAAATACTCGTGTCTAATGAGCATGGTCACGTAGCGAGATACTTTCTTTGAAGAGTAAGAAATAAGACAACCAAAAGTTTCCAAATCTTGATACTTTTTCGTCTCCTCATCGACTATTCCTTTTAAGATTTTATAGACGCCTTGAGGAAGAGGATAATCGCCATTTTGGTTTAAATTATCGACGACGTGGAGAATTTTGAAATATCCGCTATTGAAGGTAAAGGTTTTGTTTTGTCTATTCATATTTTTGTCCTTGTTATTAATTATCGCACAAATTTCAAGAAGCGTAGTTTATCTTTGCAACATTAATAACTAAAAGTTATAATTAAGCGGATATATAAAGGAGAAAATAATATGCCAACTGCTCACATCAACGCTAAACCAGGCGCTTTTGCAAAAGTTGTTTTAATGCCCGGAGATCCGCTTCGCGCTAAATGGATCGCCGAAAATTACTTACACGATTACGAAGAAGTCACCAATGTCAGAGGAATCTTGGGTTATACCGGACTTACTAAAAACGGAAAAAGACTCTCGGTTATGGCTTCTGGAATGGGTCTACCTTCAATAGGGATTTATTCACATGAACTATTCACCGAATATGGTGTAGAGACTATTATCCGCGTCGGAACATGCGGCGCATATCAAGAAAATATCGATTTGTTCGATGTTTTGGTTTGCACAACCGCTTCCACCGATTCAAATTGGGCTCATCAATTTGACGTTCCGATGTTTTCTGCTGGTGCAGACTTCGAACTCTCGCTAGCCGCTTATAACGCCCTTAAAAGAGCAAAGATGCCTTTACACTGCGGAGCGATCCTTTCAGCGGACATCTTTTACGACGAAGATCCAAACACCTGGAAAAAATGGGCTAAGTTAAATGTGATGGGCGTTGAGATGGAATCGTATGCATTATATGCAACCGCGGCCAGACTTCGAAAAAGAGCCCTTTGCATTCTAACCGTCAGCGATCACTTCATCAAAGAAGGAAAGGCAACGTCAGAACAAAGACAACTCGGTCTTGGCAAGATGATCGAAATAGCGATTGAAACCGCTGAACCATTCTGCTAATTAACTAATTAAAAAGGAGGTTCGCCTCCTTTTTATTTCTTTATGAAGAAAGGGAGTATCAATATGGCCAAACTACTTTATCAAGGACACGGAAGTTTTCGACTAACTTCCAATAAAGGACAAATCGTTTATTTCGATCCTTTTATCGGTGATGGTTATGATAAGCCCGCTGACCTCATTTTGGTGACCCACGATCACTTCGACCATAACAATGTAGAAATATGCGCTAAAAAACCAAATTGTCGCATCATTACACACGTCGAAGCTTTAGCGGGAGGTAAACACAATCGCTTTGAGGTAGGTGGTATTAAAATCGAGGCTGTCGAAGCCGCTAATAAAAACCATAGTCCAAATGAGTGCGTCGGTTATATTATCGAAATTGACAACGGCAAAATCTACGCAAGTGGGGATACATCGAAAACAAAGTCAATGGAAACATTCGCAGATCTTCATCTAGACTACGCTATTTTCCCTGGCGACGGGTTTTACAATATGGGATTAGTTGAAGCGGCTGAATGCGCAACACTAATAAATGCTAGACACAATATTATCATTCACATCGGTCGAGATGGCGCCCCGTTTGATCGCAGTAAGGC
>JAAZFO010000026.1 GCA_012511695.1 Erysipelotrichia bacterium
CAATATTTTCCATATAAATGGCAATTGAGTGTGGGACTTCTTGTCTTAGTTGTAGCAAAATCTTTTCACGAATAATTTCTTTTATGTGAAAGATTTCATCTTTATCAGTTATCGTCTCTTCTGGATAATAAGCTGGGCCCTCAGGCAAAATATTCATCAGGTTTTTGATAATCTCTTGAATATTAAAACCCTCCTTAGCCACAGTATCGATAAAAATAGCATTGTTAAAATAGTTATGATAGATTTTTTTAAGTTTTTCGGTTTTATCAAGTCTCGCTAAATCAAGTTTATTAAAAACGATTATTAATGGGCGGTCTTGAACGTTTAAATTTTCAATTAAATATTGATCACCTGGACCAAAAGATTTCGAAGCATCGACGACTAATATGGTGACATCCACGCTGTGGGCGGCACCGTAAGCCATGGCATTCATCTCCTTACCTAATTGCTGCAGAGGCTTGTGAATGCCAGGTGTATCCATAAAAATAATTTGCGCTTCATCAGAATGAAAAATACCGAGGATTTTATTTCTCGTGGTTTGTGATTTCTCAGTGACAATTGAAACTTTGCGATTGATTAAACGATTCAACAAAGTTGACTTGCCGACATTTGGTCGACCGACGATAGCAACAAAACCTGATTTCATGATTTTAAACCCTCTTTAGAAAAAGCAAATGGCAAGAGTTCTCCAATTGTACTTTTAAAAACTTTACCGGTTAGATTAGCCATATAAATGTCTCCTTCTTTAGGAAATAGTTCACTGAAAACTTGTCGGCAAGCCCCACAAGGAGTACAAGCTTCTTGTGTATCCGCCGTGATGGCTAGCGCGACAAAGTCCGCTTTTTTATAGCCGTGCATCAATGCACTATATAAAGCGCTGCGTTCTGCGCACATGCTTAGTGAATGGGAAACGTTCTCAATATTAGCCCCCATAAATACTTGGCCGTCTTTACATAGTAAGGCAGCGCCGATAGCGATTTTTGAATAGGGGCTATAGGATAGTTTTCTCGCCTCTATAGCTTTTTCAATTAAACTTTCTGCTTTCATAAGTTATCCTTTGGTAAAATTTTATCTTGCAAAGCAAACATGCTTCTTTCATCTTCTTCAGTCATGTGATCATAGCCAAGGAGATGGAGTAATCCGTGAACAAACAAGAATTTCAACTCTCTTTCAAGGCTATGACCATAATTCTCAGCTTGAACCTTGGCTTGATCAAAACTAATATAAATTTCTCCAAGAATTACCACCGAGCCGGAGTGTAAAATGCGCTCCCTATCCTCACAATCGTCCAAAAATGCGAATGCAATAACATCAGTGGGCTGATCAAGGTGACGATAATCACGATTTATTACTTGAATATAATTATTATCAACTAACGTCACACTTACAACAGGATCAAATCTTAAGGCTAAATGCTCTAGGGTTTTGTGTAACAGTGTTTCATAAACTGCTTGATAAGAATTGTATGAATCTTCGAACGAATTAAAATTGAGTTCCATAGGTGAATCATACTATTATTTACCGCTTTTTACTATTATTTTCATCTAGATGATGAATGAGATTATTGACCCGTGCTTTATTTAGCAAATTGTCTGCCAGACGATAGTCAAATGAGAATAGAGGGATCAATGATTGATATAGTAATAGGCTGACACAGGTGTAGAACACAATATTGGTGAGGAAAAAGGTCTTTTCTATAATGCTAACTACCAAACTCGTCAAAATCATAAAAGTAATAGTGATAATTTTATTAGCGATTTCTAAATAAGCGTATCGATAAGCTTTCACCTCTAGAGTTTTAACTTTCAGTTCTAAACCTTCCAAATTTTTTTCTTTTATCAATGCCTGTTCTTCAACTTCTAAATCTTTAGCAATTTTTCTTTTATAAGGGGTAAAAAAGAAAACATCAAGATAAGCGGTTAACAAGGCTGTAGCAATCAATATCAAAAAATAAAATGAATTGATTAAAGAAATGGTAATGATTAAAACCACCACCAATAAATAGAAGATAAAATTCAATGTCATTGTCAATGAACTCTTTTTGTATTCTTGACCACGGCGGTAAAATTCAAAGTAATCATCAGGGTGGATGAAAATATAAAAACGTCTCAAGTATTTATCGCACCGCTGCATTTTCTTTAATAACGCCGTCCGTAAACCTATTTCGGTTATTAAACTTAAGGCGATGAATATCAATGGCCAAAGGGGCGAGCCATCAGGTTTCATAAAAAATGTGCCGATTGCGATGAAAACAGCGATCAACGTTTGTAATAAATAAGATACTAGTTCACCCTTAAGGTCTTTGGTGTCGATGACAGTTTTTTTGATGGTATGCTTTTCGACGTGATTCACAGCCAGAGCCGTACCATCCCAATCACGAATTAAATCGGATATTTTCTGCCAATAAACACCTTTACCAGGATCGTGTACTTTGACGCGTTTGCCTTTTCTTTCACTTAACAAAATAGCGTGAGCCATTTTATTTTGCTTAACCGTCGTTAAAATCATCGGGAATTCAGTTAAGTACCTTAAATCGGCTTTATCTTCAAATCTTGCACCGATTAAAGTCACTCCATATCTCTCAGCGATTACCAATAGATCTTGATAAGAATAAGGTCCATGGGTCTCGTCTTCATTTAAGTAGAGATAATCGTTATCTTTTTGCACAATGGCAAAGAGCATTTAAAGAGCGGCTATGCCGCAGCTTTCATCTGGGATCTGTGGGAAAGATTGGATTTATAACCTCCTAGTAAGTTAATAGGTAGGCAAAATGATTTATTTCCAAAGAAAGAAAA
>JAAZFO010000194.1 GCA_012511695.1 Erysipelotrichia bacterium
GTGTTAATATTCTCGGGGTATGTTTTTTTAAAGAAGAAAATAAAAGAAAGATACGGCCCCTTCCTTTTGACGGCTTATCAGGAGAAACAAAAATTGTTCCTAAACTAGAAAAGGGCGAACAGGCGAACCCGTATCCTTATTTGTTGTTCGGCTCTTTGTTTTATGTTTTTGAAGCCATTGTAGTGATGGTGATTTTTACTATGCTTAGTAACCACGAAAGCGACGTGTTAAAAGACGTCGCTTACAGTGTTTTAATTGTTGGGGCAGTCGGTTTAGCTATTTTGCTTTATAACATTGTACCGATTCGTGTCGACTCAATTACTGATGGCTACCGCTTAACGACTGTCAGTAATCCAAAAAATAGAGCGGCTTTTAATGAATTATTAAGAGTGGAACATTTAATAAGTCACGGAGAAACGGATGTCGAAGTAAGAGTGTTCGACGAGATCACTAACTTTACGACCGATTTAAACTTAAATAAGGTGTATGCTTTGCTTGATAAAAAAGCCTATGCAGAAGCCGAGGTAATTATTGATAAAATTATTGCCGCAAAAGACGAAATTGATGAGAAAGTTTATATTCGCGCTAGAGCGCAAAAAATTTATATCGGTTTAATCGATAAAGATTTAGAGGCTGCACGTGCTTACTATAATGCCGAAGTTCCGATTAATGAAAGAAGAGAAATTTCGCGTGATATATCAATGGCGTCAATCCGTACCTATTTATTAATGGCGGGTTTACTAGATAAGTCTAGAAGTGAATGCTTAGTGGCTTTAAATAATGTCTATCGTGCCTTTAAACGCACACCTAAAACTCGTCAAGCAACGGAAGTGATATTATTTAATGAAGCTTTGCAAAAAGTGATAGACGCCCATCCTGAGTGGGAATTAGAAGGTTATAAACTAAAGGTCGCTAATTAATATAAATTAACGCCATTTTTGTTAATAGATGAGTGTAAGAATTCAAAACAAAAGACTGCCGTGAAATCATAGAGCAGTCTTCTATTTTTATTTTTTAATTATTTGCCACTAACGCCGATTTGTTTGATCAAAACCGATTGCGTAGAGACACCACTCGGTGAGAGGGTTACATCGTTGCCAACTTCAACGACATCTTTGAAGACATCAATTAAGTTGCCAGAAATAGTAACTAAATCTAATGGACGTCCCTTCTTACCATCTTCAATCAAGAAACCTGTTGATTGTAAGGAGAAGTTGCCGCTTTGTGGGTTTAGACCAGCGTGTAAGCCAGAAACATCAGTGATGTAAACACCATCTCCGACTTTAGCGAACAATTCGTCTAGTGATTTTCTGCCTGGTTTTAAATAAGTGAATGTTGATAAGACACTTTTTTTCGCTCCACCATAACCATTACCAGTTGTTTCCACACCAGCTTTAGCAGCGGTAGTAAGGTTATATAAATAAGTTTGTAAGACGCCGTTTTTGACGATTGGCTTATTGTAGGTAGCGACACCTTCATCATCAAACCAACGCGCAAAGACGTTTCTGTTTAATGGGCGGTCTTCAATAGTCACTTTTTTAGAAGCGATTTGTTGGCCGACTTTTCCGATGAATAAGGAAGATTGCTTTTGAACTTCTTCTGCACTAGCGTGGCCGACATACGCTTTGATTAAAGAGGCGACGACATCCGGGTGTAAAACCGCTTTGTACTTATTGGAAGAACAAGCCTCACCGCCGAGTTGCTCAACAGTTTTAGCAACAATCTTCTTAGCGAGCACTTCTGGGTCAAAGGCGGCAAAGTCATTACCGAGAAATAATTCATAACCGGATTTAGTTTGTTCACCTTCTTTGGCAACGCAGTGTGCGTAGGCGTAAAAATAATTACTCCGTTGTGTTAAATTCAAACCATTAGAATTAACAAGAGTGACTTTTTTGAAAACTTGTTCGTATTGAACAGAAGCCACTTCGATAACGCGCGGATCGCCTTCCTTGACTGCTTTTTCTAAAGCTCGTAATTTCGCCAATTTTTCTTCTGGCTGAACGTTTTCTAAGGCGCGATTAAAAGTGCTGACTCGGCGATATTTTTCTGATCCTTTAAAAATAAAGACAGGATCGTCATTTTCAATAACGCCAGCGTTGCTGACCATTTCTTTTACTAGCCAAGCAGCTTTTTTATTGTTCCAAACGTCACATGTGGCTGAGCCGCTTTTACCGTTTAAAATGCCCCTAGCTACAATCGAGTAACCATTGTTGTCAGCATAATTATCGACTTCCCCATGGAATAAGGAAATTGATAAATTGCGAGATTCAGAAATGTGAAGTTCGACTTCTTCAAGTCCGTTTTCTTTTGCTAGTGCAAAAAACTTATCATATTTTGCCATTATTTTAATTCTCCTCCACGACCACCGACGACGACTTCGCTCACTCTTAAGGTTGGTTGGCCAACATTAGTTCTAATTGCACCAGAAGAAGCCCCACACATACCTTGTGAAAAATCTAAGTCATTCGCGACCATGTCGATTTTCTTTAATATTTCAAAACCCTTACCAATTAAAGTTGCTCCTTTAACTGGTTCGGCAATCTTGCCATCTCTAATGATGTATGCTTCGCTACAACCGAAGTTAAATTCACCAGTTGTAGGATCGACCGAACCACCACTAAAACCAACAGCGTATAACCCTAGTTTAGTGGCGCCTATTACTTCTTCAGGAGTGCTCTTCCCATTACAAATGTAAGTATTTGACATTCGAGAAGTAGGGACGAAACGGTAGTTTTGCCTACGGCAAGCACCGTTGCCTTCTCTGCCCATGCGCCGACCGTTGAAATCATCGATCATGAAATCGTTTAGTTTTCCATTTTTAATAAGTCTTCTCTTGGTGCCGAGATTACCTTCATCATCGATATCGATTGAGCCCCATTCTGAGGGCATTGTACTATCATCAATAGCGCTGACTATTGGAGAAGCAATCATATCTCCCATTTTATTGTTGGAGAAACAGGATAAACCTTTAGCGACTGAGCTAGCTTCGAGTGGGTGACCACAAGCTTCGTGGAATAAAACCCCACCCCAACCATTGCCGATTACCACTGGCATTTTACCACTTGGACATTCAGCAGCAGTTAACATCTTAAGTGCAATTTCTGCTGCTTTTCTGGCACTTTTACGCGGATTTACTTTTTCAGTTTTGAAGTAATCGATACCTTGTTGGGCGCCAGGGGCATCAAAACCGGTTTCAAAACCGCTTTGATCAGCAGCGATTACTTGAAACGCCATTCTGCCGAACTCACTAGCGCGTTTAAACCATTTGCCCTTGGAATTAAAAACCGCAACAAAGCGATGGGTATCGGCGAAATTGGCAAATGTTCTGACGATACGCGGATCTTTTAAAGAGTTGATCTCATCGACACCTTCGCGCAATAAAGCAATTTTTTCTTCAACCGGTACATCGTTATAACTGCGGATAATCGGATTGCGGTTTTTAGACCGAATCGCTACAAATTTTTCCACAGTAATTAAACGTTCACCATTGAATGATTTGTTGAGTGAATTAGCTAGAGCTAATAAACCTCTTTTTGATAAATTATTTGTGTATCCATAAACGCATTGATTTTCTTTTAATAGGCGTAAACCAACACCACATAAAGAATTTGAGCTAGAAGTTTCAACTTTGCCATTTTCAATTACCACTGTATGAGAACGGCTATCTTCATAAAAGATTTCCGCATAATCAGCGCCAGTAGAAAGAGCTTCATTTAAGACTTGAATAGCTAACTTTTTACTAATCATATTTTTGCCTCCTGTGATTATTTTTAAGATATTGTAAATTATTTTAACACAATTCATTTTTTATTATGCACTTTATCGTTGATAATTATCTAATAAAAGGCATTATTTTTATCTCTAGCCGGCATTATTTGTAGTAAAAACTACCTAAAAACATAATTAATATAGATAAGAGCCCCTAAAAATGCGACAATTATTTCATTGAAACAACAGACTTAAAACTAAGGTTAAGTAATTGAATCAAGGTTTTGGTTTAATAAATTAGTGATTAAAAAATTATGACAAATAAAATTCGAATCAACATGTTATCACAAGCTACCTCAGTTGATGGGCAAGGTGTTGGCTCTGCTTATATTGAGCAAGTCGCGCTCGTCAGAGAAAACGCTGATATTTTTGAAGTGGCGGTCAATAGTAAAAAAGGTGATTTTGATATTCATCATATGCACACTTTTAATCCTCAATACGTTATGCGTTTGACTAAAAGACATATCAACGTCACTTATGTGCACCTCTTACCTGAAACTTTTGATGGTTCTTTAAAAATGCCAAAACCTATTTTTTGGTTGTTTAAAAAATACGTCATTTATGCCTATCGCAAAGCTGATGAGGCCGTCGTGGTCAATCCGATCTTTATCGAGCCGCTCGTGAAATTAGGATTAAAAAGAGAAAACATCACTTATATTCCAAACTTTGTCGACCATGAGAAGTTTTATGAAATTTCTTTAAAAGAAAGAAATGCGCTGCGCGATAAGTACGGTATCCCTCATGATAAATTTGTGGTGATGGGGTGTGGGCAAGTACAAACTCGCAAAGGAGTTAAAGACTATGTGGAGTGCGCTAAACGCAACCCCGACATGGTATTCGTTTGGGCGGGAGGCTTCTCTTTTGGAGCCATTACAGATGGCTATAAACAATTAAAAGCCATCATGGATAATCCGCCAGCAAATGTAAAGTTTCTTGGCATCGTTCCTAGAGTGGAGATGAACGGCATCTTCAATATGTGTGATGTCTTATTTATGCCGTCGTTTGATGAGCTCTTTCCGATGTCTATTTTAGAAGCGGTTAACTCGAGAAAACCTATCTTGCTTCGCAACCTAGAGTTATATGAAGATATTCTCTTTCATAAGCAGGACACTTACGCTAATGCGCCAGATGTCGATGGTTTTGTAAAACAACTTCAAAAGTTGGCCAATGATAAAGAATATTACAAACACTACCAAGCTGGCAGTCAAGTAATTAGTGACTACTACAGCAAAGAACATGTCAGCAGTCTTTGGCGGGAATACTATCAAAGAATTTATAAAAAATGGGCACCGATTAAAAAGATTAAATCTTGGAAAAAGCAAAATAAAAAAACTTCTTAGGCACTACTTTAAATTCACTTCACGTTTAAAAAAGCCCATCTCCAGCCATAACAATTTATTTTAATTGCCTTTTCAGCAACCTTCGTCTTTGTTAGGTTTTCCAAAGACCCTACTTCTATGAAGAGCTGAAATAAAGGAATAGTAAATAGGGACCACTAGGAAAATAATCCACATCGGATGCCATAAATCAGCATCTAATCCTGGATAAATCATGCACACAAAGAAAAAGATAAATGTGACTACTAACGAGATATTGAAATAGCGAGCATTTCTTTTATCAATAGCTCTTATAAGCGAGCAAATGATTCCAGGGAGTAAGAAAACAATCCAGCCGTTTTGCCACATGTCCGCTAAAGAACCGAGCAAGAGGTAAGTAACAGCAGCTACGAGAAAAAGTGTCCCCTCCAACAGGTCATTTAATACCCCAAATCTAAACCCTCTGATTTTATATTTTGCTTTGCTGTGACTAGAAAGATTATTTATTACGATAGATGAGCCACTTTCGTCTTGGGTGCAAACTTCTTGATTATCAATGGTGATTTTGTCTTGATCTTTGATTTTTTCTTTGGCGAGATTGTCTAAATCTATATCAGCGATTAATAATTCATCCAAAGATACGCCATAGAGTTTAGCTAAACAGATGAGATTATCGGTGTCCGGGGAAGCTTCGGCGCGCTCCCATTTGCTCACCGCTTGTCTGGAGATGCCTAGTTTGTTTGCCAATTCTTCTTGGGAATAGCCGAACTTTTTTCTTAATTTGACTAATCTGTCAGCAATTTCTATTTTCATAAATTCTCCCTCCCTTTCTATAGCTTAAATTTAGCATTTTATCTATCGGTTGCGCCACCAACTCTAGTTAGAATTTGCGCAACTATTGGTTGCAAATAACATAATTTTTGTTTATTCACCTCAATTTTAATGCAATTTACTAATTTTTGTACAAATCTTTAACTGTGAAAGTTTAGCTTTTTATAGGGTTTACTAAGTATTTTTTTAAAACAAAATCTAGCACATCTCAGCGGGAACTATAAAATATAAATATTTTTATAAATAGTTTGCCAACGGTCAATAAGTTTGATAACATTTATTGGCAAACTTTCTTTGAACAACACTACAGGGTTCAAGGCGGAAGGAGAAATGAGTCATGAAAAAAGATATCCATCCAACATATAATCGTTGTGCAGTTACGTGCGTCTCTTGCGGCAATGCATTCGAAACAGGATCAGTTTTAAAAGAAATTAAAGTCGATACATGTGCGAACTGTCATCCGTTCTATACGGGTAAACAAAGATTTGTGCAAGCTGATGGCCGTGTCGATCGTTTCAACCGTAAATACGGTTTTGAAGAAGAAAATAAATAACTAAGCTGTTTAAGAAAAAACTCCCTTTAGGGGGTTTTTTATTTTGATAAAAAAGATTACAATAGTGAAGCATGAAACATAAAAAAATGACTGCATTTATTGTTTTGGTCCTAGTCGTGATTTTATGGGGAATTACTCCTGTCATTACTAAGGCAATTTTTAATGCTGAGAACCCATCATTTTCACCAGTCGCCCTTATTGCATTGCGCGGACTTTTTGCTATTGCGGCGATGGCTATTTTTATCAATAAAGGTTTTAAGAAAATTAATAAGTCTTATTGGGTTGCTCTTCCCGCTGGTGTCGTTTTA
>JAAZFO010000195.1 GCA_012511695.1 Erysipelotrichia bacterium
AATTTGTTTATAATGTTTGTTATCGTGCTTTTATGCGCTTTTTGAACAACATCTTTGAAAGCAAAAAAATTACCCCGAATGACAAAAAGAATATTGTCAGATTTCGGGCATTTGCTTATTCTAGCTGTATCGTTTATTATTTTGCTACTCACAAGAACATAACATTAAATAACCTCTTGGCGTGCTTTTCTTTTCAAAATGATGAAAATATGCGGCAAGAAATTAAAGATTTATTAGACTATAGATGGAGGATGAGAAGATGATTGATTTCGATTTTTATAGCCCAACGAAAATATATTTTGGTTCGAATAAAGAAAAAGCCATTGGCCAAATTTGTCGCGACGGCGGCTATCATAAAGTTTTTATTGTTATCGGCCAAGGATCGGTAAAAAGGAACGGTTTATTAGATAAAGTTATCGTTTCTTTAAACGAAGCGGATGTTCAACACCACTTACTGGAAGGTGTTCGCGCTAATCCCCAAATTGAGCTGTGCCGTGAGGGCATTAAAGAAGCCTTGGACTTTAAGCCAGATCTTATTTTAGCAATCGGGGGAGGCTCGGTTATTGATACAGCTAAAAACATTGCCGTCGGCTATTACTATGATGGCGATTCTTTTGATTTTCATTTGCAAAAAGCCATTCCGGAAAAGGCTTTGCCAGTCGGTGTCATTTTAACTATTTCCGCTGCTGGTAGTGAATTATCAAACTCGTGTGTCATTTCTGATGATGAAAAACATATCAAAAGAGGATTTAACAGCGATTTAATTCGTCCTGTTTTTGCTATTGAAAACCCAAAATTAACGTACGGAGTATCTAAAACACAAACCGCGTACGGAATTGTCGATACGATGATGCATACTCTAGAGAGGTATTTTAATCCATCGAGTGACAATGAACCCGCTGACGGTTTTGCGGAAGCTTTATTGCGCGCCGTAGTTAAAGCAGCAGAAGGTATTTTAATTAACGCAACCGATTATGAATCAAGAGCGGTGCTCATGTTGATGTCATCTTTATCGCACAACAATTTAACGAGCATCGGTAAAAGTAATATCCTTTATGTTCATCAATTAGAACATGCGATTTCTGGCCTTTACCCTAAAGTTGCTCATGGTGCCGGTTTAGCGGTTTTATTTCCTGCTTGGGCAAAGTATTATGTTAATTACGATACCGATAAATTTAATCAACTGGCGACAAATGTCTTTAATTGTCGCTTGAAGAACAAATTAGATAACGCTAAAGCGGGAATCGCGCAAGTGGAGAAATTGTTCGCACAGTTAGATATGCCAAAAAACTTTAAAGATTTAGGTATACTTAATCCTGATATCGAACGTTTGGTAGAACTCGTCACTGCTGGTGGAACGCGTGTCATTGATCACCCGAACAAGCCGATGGATCAAGAAGTCGTTAAAACAATTTTTAACAATTGTCTATAGGAGGAAAACTCATGAAAAAAGAAGATGTCGGTGGCTTAATTGTCTACATGGTAATTATCGTCTTAGCAATCGTTTTTGGTTTAACAGTTTTACAACAACATGTCGGCGAAAGTTCCTTAGTCGGTCTTCCCTATGTTTTGTACATTGTAGGCTCAGTAGTACTAGGAGTCTTATTTAACGCTATATTATTTGAATTAGCCCACTACGTCGGCGCTAAAATTGGTGGCTATGATGTCG
>JAAZFO010000196.1 GCA_012511695.1 Erysipelotrichia bacterium
GTATTTAAATTGCATGGATTTTCAAGGTTGAGTATTAATACTGACTATTCATTTTTTGAAGACTACTCTTTCTTTTCGGCGACCAAGAAGCAAATCGAAAGTTTAAAGTTACCAAATAATTTCTTATCATTTGAAATTAACGAGAGCGAAATTGCTGATCACCGCGAACAATTCAAAACGATTGTTAAGCAATTAAGCAATATGGGGATTGTGATGGCTGTTGACCAATATACTGGCCGTTATCTTTCACCAAAAGCAATCAGTGACATTGGTTTTCATGAGATTAAGTTATCACGCAGTCTTTTAAAAAATATCGATAACGATCGTCAGCGTTTTGAAGATATCAAATATTTAATGTTGGATGTGAAAAACAATGGCATGAAAAACGCTGTTGTTGGTGTTGAGAACATTGACCAATACTTATTAATTAAAGAAATAGATAGCACGACATTAATTCAAGGTTATTATTTCTACCATCCGTTAGAAAAGCAAAATTTAATCGATACGTTGCGCCTCGTTAATAAAACTTTTTAATCAAGTAAGAATTCCTTTTCCAAAAATAAAAACTTTGACCGAGTCTTTTGAATGTGGGCTTACGATTTAATAAATGAAAAACATAATCGCCCTAATACTCTTACTAAGATTAAGTTGTGATAATTTTTGCTAGAGCTTAACACGCGTATAAAGTAATCCTCTCCGTGGTGCTATTTGGCATCAAATGTTAAGAAAACTCCATAAATTAGACTAATGGCAAGACTACTCTTAATTTTAAATGGCAAGTTGCTTTTTTTCGATTTATGATTAAAAAAGATAGGCATCAATTGGAGGACTAATTATGATTAAAAAAATGTTTTATGGAAAGTGGACAAGGAAATTAATCAATGTGCTAATTTGGGTAGCGGGTTATTTGAGCTTTGTCGCTTATGTTATTGCTGGTGGTTACGCTATCATCAAAGGTAATGAACAACAAAAACTGACCGCTAAGCGTGTCTTTATCGTCGTGTTGCTCTTTTTAGCAGCAACGGCGGCGTTAGATTTAATTAATAATTTTGGAGCAATGAGCGGCAATAGTTACTATTCATCTTGGGTGTATGATTTTTATCTCAGCATGACTCGAATTGTTCACTTTGCTGAAATCGGTGTCTTCGGGACTTTTATTATTTTAGAATTACTTAAAAAAGAAGATCCGCTGATTGTAGAAGCTGACTTATTTGATGAATAAAAATTTTTAAAAAAACGTTGATGAAGCGAATTCACCAACGTTATAATTTGTGTGACTAGGTGTAGTTTTTAGAAAAAGACTTCTCTAGCTCTTTGTTTGGTCTCAACACTAATAGAAAAAGGAATTCTAGTCGTATAACCATTTTTCGCAGCGACAATCATATAAGTTGGCCAGCGGAACATTAAACCGTTCCATTCCAAAACAGTATCATTGTAAACTTCTCTAGCCGCTGTAATTTCTTTTTGTAAATAACCATTTTGTTGCATTGCCATAGCGATTTCTTGATGGGCCTTTAAGTCTGGATAAGCCTCAAGAGAAACATTGATTCTCGAGGCTGCGCTTTCCAAAGCTTCGGCTTTTTCATTCATTGAGCCACCAGCACGTGCTTGGGCAATCGCAAGAAAAGTCGTCTCATCAAGTTTGACAGCCTTATTGACTAAAGCCGCCATATTTTCTAAGATTACTACTCTTTGCTCTAAATAATTATCGATTTGCGAAGCGTTATGTTGAATTTTTTGTTGTAAACGTTGTAAATAGTTTCTAGCTTTAACTTTCATAAAAAGAAAGACCAAACCAGGAATAATTAATAAGACCCACAATACTATTTCAAAAATAGTGGAGCCGACCCCTACTTTGATTTTCAGCTGCTTTTGAATAACATTAATATCACGACCTTTTTCGTTAACTGGTCCAGTCATTTCATCTAGCTCATTCGCCATAATTTTTCTCCTAATTTTCTTCTCGTAAGTATTTATTTAACTCATCCGCATCAAAATCTGCATCTGCAGACTTAAGCAAAAATGAGACTAAACCTTTAGAATAGACTAACATGTTTTGATTTCCAATACGAGATAAAAAGTTCGCCAAACCTTGGTTTTTAACCCCGGAATTAAACTTCTGCTGAGTGGTGTGACATTGTTGAACTGCAAAAGGTGTGACATTTTCTAGTGGGGCATATTCAAACCAGTGAACTGGGATACTGTGCCACCGACCATCGCCTCCTAATTTAGTAACAGTGGAAACGTGAGGTATTTTTTTATAGGAATGGGCATGAATATTAACAATGTCAGACGCCCCGCTTTTTCGGATTATTTTGCGCTTTAAAGTTGCCGGCGTATCACTAGCGGCATGTTTAAAAAGGTGATCATCATAGCGATTGGCCATTACCTCAGTTTCAAACGCGGTTAAGTTTGGATCGAGTGTCCCTTTAAAAATTTCTTCAAACGACTTGTGTTGTTGATATAAAGGGATGGCTAGTAAAGGGGCTAAATCAAAATAGAAAGATTGGAAATAGTCATCGCAATATTTGATGAAATATTTTTGCGCATAATCAAAATTGTAATGGATAAACTTTTTCGGATCACCATCTAAATCGGCATTTTGCGCATGACGTGACTTAATATAATTTAA
>JAAZFO010000197.1 GCA_012511695.1 Erysipelotrichia bacterium
AATTCGCTACGATTTTCACTATGCCCGTTTTATTAAAAGCTTTGCGCAAGAGTATGACTTGAATGAAAATGAATTAAAACAATATTATCACCGCCAAAGTCTTAATTGGACTATTCCAAAAGGTTATGTCTTGTTAAAGTTTAACGGGCTAACGATCGATATCGCTAAAAGCGATGGCCGGATTATTAAAAACCGCTTGCCTAAGGGCTTAAGGAAAAACTTTAATGGGTAATGATCAAATCAAAGCGATATTTTTTTTCACGATTTTTTTTCATGATTTCGTGATCTAGCGGTCTTAAGTGATAAGTGATTTCTTTTTGAATCAGTTCTCGAGTTAAAGCCGCCATCTCTGCCGTCGTTAAGTGTTCGTATTGTGCGACTCTAATCGGTTTTAAAAAAGTAATTAAGACCGGATATCTTTTAAACTGTGGTCTAGTTCTTAAAACACGGAAAGTGCCAAAAAGAGCAGCGGGCAAAATCGCAACACCAGCCCGCATCGCAGGGCGGAAAGTGCCGTGATGGAAAGGAGCAACGGGTAACATCTGATCACGAATTCGCGTCCCTTCTGGAAAAATTAACCAACTAGTCTCGCCCTTTTTTAAGTCTTCTTCGACTGCTTGCATAGCTTTAAATGTTTGCCGTAAATCTTCGCGTTGAATTGGTTCAACCTCAATCGCTTTCATCGTTGGGCCCACAAAAGGCATTTTCATTATCTCCATCTTTCCGACAAGAGTAAGAGGTCCATTGACAAGACTTAAAAATGGAAAAGTATCAAAACCCGACAGGTGATTGCTCACAATATAAAAATTCTCATCAGTCGGGATATTTTCTAAACCGAAGCAGTGCAAATCTACTTGTAAAGCATCAGAGATTTTTTTAAAAAGGACACGTATCTTGCTCGATTTAAGTTCTAGGGGGTACCGTTCAGGATGCTTAGCCCATTTTTTAATCATAAATAAATAGGTCACCAAAGCACGGGGACCCACTCTTAATGCCGCTTTTGGATAGTGAAACATATCTTTTAATCTTTCAAATTCGATGGAAAATGGCGCATCTGTTCAACGAGGACATACAAGCCCAACTGCGGGTGTTGTTCTAAACGCCCTGAGATGATCACAAAGTGCCCGTTTGGTACTTTTAATAAAGGGTTCGATTTGCTGCGATCCCAATACATTACTGGTATTTTACTATAAAACGATTGCTCGTCAACAGGTTCACGGGACTCAACGACGAGATAACGAAACTGTTCATAACCTTCTATCACGTCTGAAGCTTAGCTTAACATAGTAATGGTGCTAATCATAAATTCACCTTCTTTATGTCTTTAGAAATAATAATAAAACACTATTTCTTGGAAGAAAACCATTCTTAATATTCGTCGCTTGCTGATTAAGCACCCCTTCAACAGTCGCATAGTAGTCCTTTAATTCAAAGGCGATTTGGCGATCAGTTGGATTAATCAAGATGACAAATTCCTTTTCATCGACAATGACGTTTTTATCAACGGCAGTTAATCCATAAATGCCGTTATTCCAATGGGCGATGGAAAAGAAATTCACCATATCTTCGTAAGCAAAGAGTTTGGTATAAGTTAGTTTCTTGCGCAAGATATTAAATAAGCGAAAACGATTGACCATCTCAAATCGCTCGTCGACAAGACGGTAGTCAAGATTGTTGATCTTGAGCTTCTTATACGTATTGTCTAAGCCTCCTTTGCTAAGTCCAATTTCTTGTCCCATATGCAAGAAGGGAATGCCGAAAGATAAAAGTAATAAAGTATTAGCGAGAGCAACTCTTTCTAATAAGATCACTTCATCCTCGTGGGCGTTAGAAACTAACAATTTATCAAAAAGCGTCGCATTATCGTGGCATTCCAAATAATTAACGCTTTGATTGGCGGAAACAAATTGCGGATTGTATGATAATGGCAACACTGAAGCGTGGAAAGCGTAATCCACCCCATAAACATAGTTCACATTGCCACAAATATATCCTTTTTCAAATAAATTACCGCTCATGGATGGGCCTTTGATAATGTCACGATAAGTGTCATTAAAGAAAGCGACTCCTGGCAATAATTTAGCATTTGTTTTATTGGCTAACTTTTTTTGCTTTTCTTTTGTCCCTAAAAGCCAACCTTCTCCATAAATAATGGCATCGCTTTTAATTTGTTTGGCTACTTTATAAATAGTTTTAATCGTTTTAATGTCTGTTAAGCCCATCAAATCAATTCGCAATCCATCGATATCGAAATAAGAAAAAAGATATTTGACACTCTCGACAATGATGTGGCGAACCATCTTTCTTTCAGAGGCAAAATCATTGCCACAGCCCGAATCATTCGTCAACTGTCCATTTTTGTTTTTACGGAAATAATATGCAGGGACAATTTTTTCAAAATCACTGTCTTCAGCCATGTATATATGATTATAAGTAACGTCCACAATTAACCTTAAGTCATTTTTATGTAATTGATCGACCATTTCCCTAAATTCAAAAAGACGGGTCATCGCTACTTGAGGCTCATTAGAATAGCTCCCTTCTAACGCAAAAAAAGAAAGTGGGTCATAACCCCAGTTATACCAATTTGAAGTATTGAGATCATCCGGTGAATCAAAGTCAAGAATTGGTTGAATCTGCACGTGCGTCATCCCTAAATATTTAATGTAATCTAATCCTGCTGGGTTGCCACCACGTGTTTTTCGTCCTGTTTTTACAAAACCAAGATATTTACCTTTATTTATTACATCATTAAAATCATCTTCATTGATATCGCGAATATGAACTTCATAAATTATCGCATCGACGTAATTTTCAATGACCGTTTTTGGTTTAATTTTTGGCAGTTTTAATAGTTGTTCATAGTCGATGACTACCGAATATTCGCTATTTAGACTAACCCCTTTTGCGTAGAGGTCATTAGCTGCTTTTTCCACCCCATTATTAGTGACTAAATAATGATACTTGTAGTTTAATAAGTTTTCGGTAATCGTTAAACAATAAACTCCTCGTTTACCGCGTTTCATGTCCGTATAAGTAACTCGTTCTTCGGGACTAACTAATTTTAAAATTACCTTACTAGCTAGCGGAGCCCAGACCTTAAAAATAGTTTGCGTCGGGCCATAACTGGAACCTAAATCATCGCCATCATAACTATATTTTTCATCAAATTTCGGAAAATCTGTCGCTTGGGAAGTATCGATACACAACATAGGAAAACTATCAATTATTAAATGATAATCACTTCCTAAATCAAAGTCTTCTTTGAGTTTGAGTTCATAAGAAAAAGTAGAAGCATCAACTTTCAAAGGGATAATATCTACTTGCTCTAGTAATTGTTTATTTTGATAAAAAGCCATACTGAGTGGCTTTATTAGTGGCTGCTCTGTTAAAAAAACTATCTTGATGTTACGCCAGCTAACTAGCTTGGCGGAAATTGAATTTATCATTAACTATTTCTCCGAAAAGTCGTTAGTTCATCGCTGGTGACGACTTCGTCACTATCCTGAACAAATTTATCCTGCATAAGGACACGGCAACCGCGGTTGCCCTCACTTTCTTTTGCTACAATCCCTTCACTCTGTAACCTTAAAAAGAAACGTCCAGCGCGATTAAAACCGACCGCACATTCCCTTTGAATGCGCGAGATAGACATATATTCTTGGGTCATCACCCATTCTCTGACAGCTTGGTAACGGTCTTCTTCAGTATTGCCTCCTTCTTTTAATTGTGGAGTATTACTATAGTCGCTTGCTGCTTGCTCAGCCTTATCAGTTAAATTTAAAAATTTCTCATTATATTGGGTTGGGTAGTGTTGTTTTAAATAACCGACGACACGACTGATTTCATTGCGATGAATAAAACAGCCTTGTAAGCGCATCACTCCAACACGAGACACCAACGGTGATTGCACTAACATGTCGCCCTTACCGATTAGTTTTTCCGCGCCACCTTCACCGATAATCGTCATACTATCAACAGAAGAAGCAGTCATTAACGCGACATGGGTCGGCAAGTTAGCCTTAATGACACCAGTCACTACATTAGTCGACGGCCGCTGTGTCGAAATCATCAGATGAATACCACACGCCCGTGCCT
>JAAZFO010000198.1 GCA_012511695.1 Erysipelotrichia bacterium
CCTGATAAATAGTTTCATATTCACCACTATTGAGGACGTGTCGAATAAATAACTTCCATAACGGAATAGAGGCAAACCACAAAACTGTGAATATCGTCGCTATAATTAAATACCCGGTAGTCTTAGTTTTGATATTTTCAACGCTTTCGGCCGTTTCTTTTTTAATGACATCATATAAAGCGATTGTTGGCAATAAAAGCCACGTCCAGATGAAATTATTAGCTATCCAATAATTGCCTTGTTCAGAAATCACATTAACTAATCTTGAAACCATTAACATAAAAGCAATATTTCTCACAAATGATTCTAGTCCAGAAAATAGTCCAATTCTTCCATACGACCTTAGCCAGCCAAAATCGAGTTTCTTATTCCTTAAGAGTTTAATGTCTTCTCTTTTTAAGAAAAGAAAGGCGAGCCCTACCAAAACAAGAGACACGATGATATTAGAAAGAGCAATGCCGTTCACCCCCATATCAAGCGAAATTGGTAGCTTTGATATTAAAATAGTATCCAAACAAATCACTAAAGCAGTTTGGGTGGCCAAGATAATATACATATATCTAACTTTGCTCATAGTCACTAATAAAATGGTAATAAATTTGGATAATATCCCGATTGTTGAAGCAATGCTTTCTAGACGGATATAAGTAACTGTTACCTCAAGTGTTGAAGGGTCACTTGCCATTAAATTGCATAGTGGTCTAGCGAATGTAATAATTAAAATCGAGAGCATAAAGTAAGCCCCTCCGCTGATGATTAAGCCGGTGCGGGTCTTATTTTCTAACTCATCTTTTGAGTGTAAACCTTGTCCAAGCAAAAAGAATAAAGGCAGAATGAAAGCTTCCTCGATAATTTCATACAATAGGTTGACCCATACTAATTGAGAAGCGATGTTAACTCCCCAATCTCCAGGAATACTGCCTAAGAAAAAAATCCTTAATGTTTGATATAAAGCAGGAACAATTAAGGTAACCACTAAGACTAGCCACAAACGCCAATTAAATGTTTTTAACGATTTCCAAATTGTTTGCACCATCATTAACTTCTTCAATTAAACTCGATTTTTAGAGTGGTTGCTAAAATAATTATTCGCTTGTTAGTTTATATTGGGCAACTTTAGTGAATTTATCTTTTCTTCTACCTTCATCCACGAATAGTTCTCGTGTGTACTTGATGTCTTTTTCTTTTAAAGCTAATTCTAAAAAGCAAAGGAAGATGCCGATATCAATTCGATTATAATTAAAAGCGATGAACGCAGCTATTTTTAAAAAGTTACTCGTTTTATTATGACGATAAACCGTTATGACTCCATCTTTATTTTCCACTCGCCAAGGTTGAGAATTACAGGCGCTTGGCGCTAAGCGAGCGACTTCAGCAATGCCTAGCGTTTCGCCTTTCCATATTTCCTCTACTGACAAGCGTTTTCTTTCAGACTTCTTGGTTCTAAACTGAGTAGGATCAACAATTTTGCCGATGGCAATCATGATTACAAAGTGTAAATCATCTAAAACTTTTACCTTAGGACGCCCAAAACCAAACCAGAGAGCCCCGATGTTTTTTGAGGCTAGATATAAGTCTAACTGTTCGCCTAGATAACCGATATTAATTAACGAATTATCTTTCTTTTCGCTATAAAGCAAAATGCAGTATTCGGCATCGCGTTTTAATCCTGGTCCTTTAGCAGGCACGATCTTAATCGCGGTTTTAATGTCTTTAATTAACGGCTTGAAAGTCTTAAATGCTCTTTCTATATCTCTGAGCTCTTTTGAACTAATCTTTGCCTCTTCTGCTAATTTAAAAGTATGAAAAGCTTTTCTTTTAAAAATGGCAGGATACATTTCTTTTTGCATGTAGTTCTCCTTTATTGTTCGACTTCTTCAACGGGATGAACTTCCGCTAAAGCTTCTAACATGCCGTAATAAGCTGGTTTTTTAGCATAATTACTATCAAATAATAAGGGGTTTTGATTTCTTTTCCAAGAAGTATTATCGGTGACGCCCCATAAAATAATCGCATCGACATCAGTTGTTCCAGCAGCATTTGCTTGTAAAACTTTTTTAGTTAAATTTTTATAAGCAGCTTTTTGAGATTCATAATTAGCGACACTAGTTCCATTAACGGTGATGTCTAGTTCGGTAATTTGACATTCTAACCCTTTGTTAAAAATTATTTCCGCATTAGCGATGACATTATCCATATTAGCTCCCGAATCTAAGTGGCCTTGAATGCCAACACCATCAACATAACCTTCTTCAATCGCTTCTTTTAATAAAGTATCGACCGTAAAGGAACATTTCACCGGTTGATAGTCATAAGCAAAGTCGTTGTAATAAAGTTTTTGCCATTGTTCACGGTAAGAGTTAGCGGATTTAAAGGCTTGATAAACAAAGTCTTCACCGACAGTTGAATACCAGTTGTTGTTTTGATCTCTAATGCCGACATTGCTTTGGCTAATAGCTTCGTTAGCGACATCAATAGCGTACACTAATCCAGGCCAACGATAATTGACCGTATCTAAACTCTCTTTAATAAAGCTATCCATTCTTCTGATCATTAAATCACGACTGGCTTTCGGACCATTAGCGGTATAATTCGTCGTAAAAAACCAGGCTGGAGTTTGCGAATACCACACAAAAGTATGATGTCTGACGGGTAAATGATTAGCTTCAGCAAAATTATAGAGCTTTTCAAATGGCGTAATTTTAATAGCGACGCCACTATCGTTGCCAGCATTATAAAGGGCTTGGCAGCCGGCTTGATCGAGGACTTGTTCTGGTTGAGCTTCATTTTCTGCGACTAAGGAGTCAAAGTTATCTAACGTAATTTGTCTTATTTTAGTATTGTTTAAAGTTAAGTTAGACAAACAAGTACCTATATTTAAGTAACCCTTAAACGATTCGGTTAAACTTTCACCTTTATATTCGTATTGCGTGATAACGGTTTCGGCACCGAAAGTGATGTCGATATCGTCGACATAAAAAGTCACGGGTTGGCTTTTTACTACTCCTTTATAAAATAAGCGTAAGGCTCCAAAAGTTTCTAAGGTATCAAACGAAACCATCGCCCGTACCCAAGTGTCTTGATTTTCTTCACTAATATTAATTAAATTGCCCCTTATCGGATTATTCATAGAGCTCGGATAAACTACTAATTGTAAAGAAGCGACATTGCTATTTGCAGCCACATATACATATAAAGAAATAATGTCACCATTTTTGGCATCTTCTTCAAGGAAATAAGGCGTTGTTATGACATCACTGCCGAGATAACATTCTTGGCTAGTCCCTTGAGTGACTTCAAAATAAAGAGAGCAATTATCATCACGACCGAAATCATTAACAATTTCACCCGTCCCACTCCCATTAGTGGCACTTTCTTCAACATCAATGGGCAAAACATCAAAGTCGCTGCGATCACGCCACTCTTTAACTGTGTCTCCGATTTCTAAAGGGCGCGGTGGTTGGCTACTGCTAAGTGGTTTAGGTCCACCGCAAGCTACTAAAGCAGCCGTTAGCAAAAAAGATGTAAAAACAAAGAAAAAACGTTTTTTATTATTCATATAAAAATTCCTCTACTGCTTTTATTTTACAACACAAAAAGGAAAAATAAAATTGTGTAACCACTTCATCAAATTTTAATCATTCTTAATCGACAATTTATGCAGTATACTGGACTTAGCAAATAAACAAATTCGCTATACTTCTAACAATGTTTATTGATGGCTTTGTAATGGCGTTGCCACGACAAAAAAATCTTTAAAATATCAAAACAAATATGGTGAAAATATATTAAAAAGTAAAGAAATGTTTTATATTGAATTTAATGTATTTAATTGTATAATTATGTTGAAAGGAGATAAATGAATGATAAAATGGTTTAACGTCAAAGAGAGAGTTGGTGCTATGTCACTCTATCAAAACTATCTCACACTCAACACTACTGCTATGTATCCATTTGAGGATGCCTATCGCGTGCAAGTCGGGGTCGATGAGAATCGACAGATTATTATAAAGCCCGTGACCAAGGAAGTAGTAGAGTCTGGTGTCCTTGATGAATATTCACTCATTAAAATTGACATGCGTAAAAGTTTTGCGCGTATCTCTTCTGTGGCATTATTAAAGTCTATTGGCGAAGAGTTAAGACTCGTACTATCAAAAACTCCTATCCACTTTCAAACGATATGGGATGATAAAAAAAATATACTAATCGCGACTACGAAGAAAGGAAATGAATAATATGGAAGCTTACATGTGGATTATATGGCTCGCTCTATTTGTCATTATGCTCGGCTTAGAAGGTCTGGGGCCAGAATTAATTTCTATCTGGTTTGCGATTGGTGCTTTAGTATCATTAATTGTCTCTTTAATCCCAGGGACAATCTGGTGGATAGAAGTCATTATTTTTGTCGTTGTTTCTATTGCGACGGCTGTCGGTTTAAGACCGTTATTAAAGCGTTTCCTAAGCAGTAGTGAGATCATCAAAACAAATGTTGACAGCTTTGTTGGGAAAAAGGGCTATGTCATGAAAGACATCTCTTATTTAAAACCTGGGACAGTCAAAATTCATGATATAACTTGGACTGCCGTACCATTAGACACTGATGAAACAATTTTAGAAAACTCCATCATTGAAGTGGTGGCAGTTAAAGGTAACAAATTAGTTGTGAAGAAAGTTGAGGAAAAATAACTATGCCTGGATTAATTATCGCTTTAACAATTGTCGGTTTGTTAGTGATCGCTATTATCGTTAGTAGTATTAAAATTGTCAAACAAACCGAAAAAGTCATCGTCGAAAGACTAGGGGCTTATCACACCACTTGGAATGTCGGCATTCATATGCTCCTTCCCTTCTTTGATCGCATTGCTTTAAGAGTGTCTATGAAAGAGCAGGTAAGAGACTTTGAGCCACAATCAGTCATTACCAAAGATAACGTCACCATGCAAATCGATACCGTTGTCTTCTTTTATGTCACCGACGCTAAGCTATTTGCTTATGGAGTCGAAAACCCGATGGGGGCGATTAATTATTTAAGCGCGACCACATTAAGAAACATCATCGGTGATTTAGCCTTAGATGAGTGCTTGACCTCTAGAGAAATCATCAATGAAAAAATGACCAAGATTCTCGATCTAGCGACAGACCCCTGGGGTATTAAAGTCAATCGAGTCGAAGTCAAAAACATCCTTCCTCCAAGAGACATTAGAGAAGCCATGGAAAAACAAATGCGTGCCGAAAGAGAAAAAAGAGAAAAGATTTTGCTCTCTGAAGGTATCAAGCAAGCAGCAATTCTTGTCGCCGAAGGTGATAAACAATCCGCCATTTTAAGAGCGGAAGGCGATAAGCAAATGACGATCCTTAAAGCGGAAGGTGATGCGGAAAGCTTGAGACAGGTCAAGCAAGCGGAAGCCGATTCTATCCGAATGTTAAAAGAAGCTGAAGCTCAAGGCTTGGAGATGATTAATAAAGCTAAGCCAGGCGATGAGACTTTAAAGCTCCGTTATTACGAGGCTTTAAGTAAAATCGCTGATGGTAAAGCCACTAAGATTTTCTTACCTGGTGATTTAAACAAAGTCGCCGCAATTTCTTCTGTTTTTAAAGAAGTCACTGATAAATAATTTTAATTCCATCTAAAAATAAAATCCCAACTCCGTCTTACGGGGGAGGGATTTTTTATGTTCATAAGAAAGACTATTTTATTTTATGAATTAATTAGAGTTAAATACCGTTTGCTTTTTGACATTGAGTTAACTTCTGGATCGCTAGATCGTAAGCTGCTAAACTAAGCACATGTTACAAAAGTTATTTAGTTTTGTTCTAGATAATTACATTAATAACTATAAGAATGCGGAAAGGGCTGATCCTAATTACGAAGTGTTAATCCATCAGATCCCCGCCCATATCCGTGCAATTTTTCCGATGAGGAGAGATTTATTAGTCACCGGTTCGTGTGGTGTGGGGCAAAAAACTGATTTTCCTTGGGTAGCGATTTTTAACAAAAATATCACTACAAGTGCAAGAAAAGGTTTGTACTTAGTTTATTTATTTAAAAAGGACATGTCAGGTTTTTATTTGTCTTTAAATCAAGGCATCACTTATTTTGCTGACACCTTTAAAAGAAAAAAATATATCAATGCCAGAAAAGTATCAAATTATTTTAAAGAAGAAATTGGCGATCATTACTTTGATAAAGGTGATATCAATTTAATAGCGGCGTCTTCTACACTTGGTTATGGTTATCAAGAAACGAATATCATTTCTAAATATTATGCAAAAGGAATGTTTTCTACAGATGATTTGCTATCAGATTTACAAAAAATGTTAGTCATTTATGATGAATTAGTCGGCGTTTTAGGCGAAGACAACTACGACTATAATGGCGCTATAAATAAAATAATTTTCGATTATAACGATTCTTTTGAAGATGCGGAGTCTAGTATTGAACACATCAAGCACGCTATTACTTCGCCTAAAGATATCAATATTGTAAGAAGGCTCATAAATGTTGAACCGCAAGAAAAAAGAACGAAAAAATTCTCAAGAATCAGAAGCGGCGCAGTGAGGAAAGTCGATTATATTGAAAAGGCAAAAGTCGATGCTGAAGTCGGCTTATTAGGTGAACTGCTCGCTCTATCTTATGAAAGAGAGAGATTAATTGAGGAAGGTTATCCCGATTTAGCGGACAAAGTAAAACATGTCGCTGATAATTCTGCCCGTGGCTATGATATTATTTCCTACCAATTAATTGATTTAAAAATGAAAAAAATTTACATTGAAGTCAAAACGACCACTAATAAATTAGATGTTGACTTCCCGGTGTCAAAAAACGAAGTGCTCACCTCTAACGAAAAGAAAGACCAATATTGTGTTTTTAGAATATATGATTGCCGGAATAAAAA
>JAAZFO010000199.1 GCA_012511695.1 Erysipelotrichia bacterium
CAGGAATATTATTTTGGCAACAATAATTATATCGCTAAAGAGCTAAATCCGCAGCAAATTAGCATTAATTATAATAAGATTTACTTAAAAACAGGCAAACTAAACGCCACCTCTAAGCAACAGCTCGCGGACGATTTAGAGACGAATAATAAGGTTGTGAAAATTTTATTTGCCGAGGATTTAAAATATACTTTTAACAACACTTCAAAAAGTATATCTAGTATTATTCTTTTAATTATTGCTTTTTCGATTGCCTTAGGGATAATGATCAATTACAACTTGTTATTAATTAATATCCATACAAGGAAACGTGAAATTGCCACTTTAAAAGTCTTAGGCTATCAAGAAAAAGAAGTGTCCGGTTATGTCTTTAGAGAAACACTTATCATTTCAATTTTTGCAATTTTAATCGGCCTACTTTTAGGCAAAATCTTACATTATTTCATCATCAGTCAAATCGTCATTGACGGTGTTTTGTTGTATAATTCGATCGGTTGGCAAAGTTATATATACACAATACTTATGTCAATGGTCTTCTTGGTTTTTGTCTATTTGATGTCGATACCACATACAAAAAAAATTAATATGATTGAAGCCTTAAAATCATATGAATAAGAACTATGTATTGCGACGGTATCAAGATAAAAGGTAAACAAAACGCACGCTTAAAAATAATATTCTACGACTGAAGAGTTTAGCTAAAAGACACTTTAATATTAGCCAAATAGTGACCACTTTAAGGTTAAAAGTATAGGAATATTGGAAAGGAAAGGTTAAAAATGGTTTTATTTCACCACAAAATAAAATATAATTTTATTGAGCAAAGGTACAGGTAACAACATGAGAAACACAGAAATGAAAAGAATTGCTTTGCTGGTCGATTTTGATAATTTTAATGAAGACCACTATTTCGAAATTTTATTTGAAGAACTCGATGAAATCGGTGATGTCATTATCGGCAGAGTATATTTTTCTAATGAAGAAGGGAAGAGGTTAGCGAATAAATTTAAAGACTTAGAGCTCGACCCTATTTATCAATTGAGATTTTCTACCGGCAAAAACGCCGTTGATATTCGGATGTCGATTGAAGCGATCGAATTGCTGAGCAAAGATTATATTAATGCTTTTTGTTTAGCAACCCACGATTCGGACTTCACACCATTAGTTAAAAAATTAAAAGAAAATAATCGCTTTGTTATCGGAGCGGGCAGAGATAATGTCAGCAGACACTTCAAAAGCGCCTGCGATCAATTTATTAATGTTGAACAAATTTTTAATGCGAAGAAAACTAAAGTCGTTAAAAAGAATGTCGGCATTAAAAAAGAAATCGATGAGATCACTAAAAATATTGATCAGCGCTTGACTGAACTCATCACTTTAGTCAATGGAATTATTGATCAAAACAAAGAGAGCGATGGTTATATGTACTTATCAAGATTATCGATTTTGTTAAGTGTTAAAGATAAAGAATTTAACCCGAAAAACTATGGTGCTTCTAATAAGAGAATATTGCCTTTTTTCCAAAAGCATTTGAGCAATTATTTTGACCTAATTGAAGAAAAAAATGTTTGGAAAATAGCGATAAAACCTGGAGCGAAAGCAGCAGCAGCACCTGTAGTCAAAAAACCAAGAAAAACACCACGCAAAACTCGTAAAACGAGTAAAAGTAAGTGATTTTATTGGTATGATGGATGTGGATTAGCTAAACCGTTATGACTTGGGATTTATTTTTAGACATATTGCTACACTCTATCGTAGATAGTTTGCTAGTTTTCGTTTTCGTTTTTATCTTTCATGTCATTCTTTCTTTTATTGAACAATCCGTCTCAAATTTTTTAATAAGAAGAAAAAAAGCTGCCCCTGTTTTTGGGGCATTTTTTGGTTTGGTTCCTCAGTGTGGCACTAGTGTGATGGCCGCTGATTTATATATGAGCAAATATATTACCGTTGGCACATTGATTGCGGTTTTTCTCGCTAGTAATGATGAAGCGTTATTAATTCTTTTGACAGCTTGGAATGAAAAAACATTAGTTATTTTTCCATTAATTGGTTTAAAAATATTAGTGGGAGCTTCCATTGGCATCATCGTTGATTTTGTCGTTCGTCGCCAGCCGATTAAAGATGTCAGTCAAGTAGAGGCAAAACCAGTTTGCTGTCACGGAAAACATCATGAAAAAACTCCACTTCATGACCATTTAATCCACCCGCTTAATCACGCTCTTAAAATTCTCATCTATTTATTTGTAATAAATTTAGCTTTAGGTTTAGTAATCGGCTTTGTCGGTGAGCAAAATTTCATCGACTTTATGGCTTTAAATAAATATCTCGCTCCTTTATTTGCGGCGATGATCGGTTTAATTCCTAATTGCGCTTCCAGTGTATTGATTACGGGACTCTTTTTATCTAACACCTTATCATTTGGTGCCTTTTTCGCGGGTTTATTAGTAAATGCTGGTATCGGTTTTACGGTGTTATTTAAACAATATAAGAATATTAAGAGTGCACTTCTTATCATCGGCTTTTGTTTTATAGTCGCTGTTATTTTCGGTTATGCGACGTGTTTAATTACAGGTTTTTAACTAAACGAGTAGTCACTAAATATATTTTTCCTTTTTACTTGAAAATATGAATAAACGTTCATATAATATTTTCGAGGTTTAAAAAATGAAAAATATTTCTCCTAACGCTATTGAAAAAATGGAAAAGCTATTAGCCACTGCGGCTGACAAGACGCGGCTAAAAATTATGCTTGCTCTTTTTGACGATAGTGCTTGTAGTTGTAAAGAAGAAAGCGATCGCAAATGTGAAGTTTGCGAGACACTTGGTTGCATGATTGAAAAATGTGTTAAAGATATCGCTTTTGAAATCGGGGCTTCTCAATCGCTGGTGTCGCACCAATTGAAAGTTATGAAAGATATTAAGCTGGTGGGCTCTAGAAAAGAAGGGAGAAGAGTTTATTATTTTTTAAAAGACAAACACATCCGTTTGTTACTCAGTGTTGCTTACAGTCACGTCATGGAGGAAAATTGCACATGATTAAAAAAGTCTATCACATTTCTGGCTTTGATTGTCCGAGTTGCGCCAGTAAAACAGAAACATTTCTTAATAAACAAAAAGGGATTGAAAAAAGCCATATTGATTTTGCAACGAACAAAATGTTCGTCACCTATGACCAAGAAGCTTTTACCATCGAAAAGTTGATGGATTTAATCGCTAAAGTGGAAAGCGGTCCGATCACTTTAAAAGAAGCGGATGACAAAGAAAATGAAAAGGGCATCATCTTATTTACTGGAGATATGTGGTATGCATTTTATAGAGTCCTTCTCGCCATTGTTGTCTTAGTCGTTAATCTCTTTATTATTAATACTATTGACCCTACCGGCTGGATTAGATTTTCATTATATTTAGTCGCGACTATTCTTTTAATCTACGATGTTTCGTGGCGTGTTATTTTACACATCAGGCACCGCCAAAATATTATCGATCATAATTTGTTAATTTCCTTAGCTGTTTTTGGAGCTATCGCCCTTTCTATTATTTTTATGAGTGAGCGTGATGTCCATAAAAGTGTGGAATTTTTAATGGAAGGGATGATGATTGTCGGCTTTTTCCAAATCGGTCTAATTATTGAAAAATATGCGACTAATAAAAGTAAATTGGCAGTCATGAATGCCGTACAATTAAGAGTCGAATACGCCAATATCTTAAAAGGCAATGAAGTAATTAGGGTTAATCCTGAAGATTTAGAAATTGATGATATCGTCGTCATCAGTGCTGGAGAAATGATTCCGGTCGATGGAGAAATCATCGAGGGGAGAGGTTATATTAATAAATCATCTCTGACTGGTGAATTTGTTCCAGTCCTAGGCGATAGCGAACATAACGAAGTTTTTGCAGGCTGTTTAGTTGAAGAAGGCTTCATTAAAGTCAAAGTGACGAAACGTTATGAAGATAGCGCCGTTGCCAAAATTATAAAACTCATCTCCTATAGTGGTGAAAATAAGAGCAAAGCTGATGAATTTATCGCTAAATTTGCGCGCTACTACACCCCGATTATTGTCTTATTATCAGTGGTGGTCTTTTTAACTGGCGGTTTAATTACTAAAGATTGGCGGACTTACTTTGTCTCGGGGTTGATGATCTTGGTCACTGGTTGTCCTTGCGCCATTGTTATTTCGGTTCCACTTGCTTATTTTGCCGCTATTGGTTTAGCGAGCAAAAGAGGAATTGTCATTAAAGGGACTAATTATTTAGATGAGATTAATAAGATCGGTAAAGTAATTACTGATAAAACCGGCACATTAACGCACGGAGTATTCTCAATTCAAAAAATTGCTCCGGCTGAGGGTGTTCTAGAAGATGAATTAATGAATGCTTTATATGCTGTAGAAAGCTTATCAACGCATCCGATCGCTAAAGCTATTTGTCACGGCGTTGACATCAAAGCAATCGCTGCTAAACAAGTCGATTTCAAAGAAATTGCGGGGTCAGGAGTGACAACCATTAACGACGGCCAGCGTATTTATGCCGGCAATGCCGCTTTTATGAAAGAAAGTGGTGTGCTAGTTAAACCTAACTCTGAACAAGGAGTCATCGTTCACGCACAAAAAGATGGAAAATATTTGGGCTACATTATCCTTAATGACAAAATTAAAAAAGAAGCCTATGACCTTGTAAAACTTTTACATAAAGAAAAAATGGCGGTTATCTTATTAACTGGAGACCGTCGTGAAAATTCTCTTGCCTTACAAAAAGAACTAGGTATTGATCGAGTTTATAGTGAATTAACACCAGCTGATAAAGTTAACATCCTTGAAAGGGAGATGTCTGATACGCATAAAAATGTCGCTTTTGTCGGCGACGGCATTAATGATGCGCCGAGTATTATGAGAAGTGATGTCGGTTTTGCTATGGGGGCGATAGGAAGTGATATCGCTGTTGAAAATGCTGACATCGTCATCATGAACGATAATCCGGTGAAAGTTTATGAATCGGTGAAAATTGCGCGTACCGCACAGCGCACCGCCATATTCAATATTGTCTCCGCTTTATTGATCAAATTTATCGTCTTTATTCTCGTTATTATTCCTGGTGTAAACCTTCCGATGGAACTACCGGTTATTGCTGATACTGGCTTGACGGTTGCTTTAGTTATTAATTCACTCTTAATTCTTTATCGTCGGATGAATAACAAAGTAAAATAAAACAAATTAAAACATGTAAATTGTTCGTGCAACTTACATGTTTTTTGTTTGAATATGATTTAATTAAGCGACGGATTCTGCGGTTTCAATAGCGATTTCAATCATTCTTGAAAGACCACTCATCCTTTCTTCTGAGGTTAATTCATCTTGGAAAATAAATGAGTCGCTTACCGTTAAAATGCACAGAGCTTTTTTGTTCAATTTCGCCGCAGTGCTATAAAGAGCATAAGACTCCATTTCGACCGCTAGAACGCCCATTTCGGCCCACTTTTTCCACCCATCAGGAATGGCATTATAAAAAATATCAGTCGATAAGACATTGCCGACATGGACAGGTATATCTTTATTTTTAGCGGCGTTAAGAGCGGTCACCACTAAGTCAAAGTGTGCGCCCGCAGAAAATACCCCATCTAATTGATATTGATACGCCCAATTGCTATCAGTTGAAGAAGTATGAGCGATTAAAATATCGTATAGATTAATGTGAGGTTGATAAGCACCGCAGGTGCCAACACGAATGATGGTTTCCACACCGAATTTAGAAAATAATTCATGAGCATAAATACCGATAGAAGGATGACCCTTGCCCGAAGCCATCACGCTGATACTTTTATTGTTTTTTGTATAACCAGTGTAAGCGTAAATATTTCTA
>JAAZFO010000200.1 GCA_012511695.1 Erysipelotrichia bacterium
GGCAATTTGTTTGTTCGTAATCATGGTTTTTTTACCTCTATAAACTTTATTAAAAACTATTGCAAGAAACTCTTTGTTTGTTATAATAATGGGGCGATTTGGAAAGCTGAATGCAGGTGTAGTTCAGTGGTAGAACGTAACCTTGCCAAGGTTAATATGCGGGTTCGATTCCCGTCACCTGCTCCAGAGCAAAAACTTCCTAGACAATTGTCTAGGTTTTTTTTATTCTTTCTCCTCATCTTGTTCGTTTTCCAAAGACTCTTCAAAAGTTTTCTTTTCTTCGACATTGAAATCAATGCTCGCTTGAATTTTTTGGATTATATCAGTGACGGTTTGTTTATTACCTTGTTTAAAGCGATTTTCATACTTTTTATAAATGACTTCCATATTAGAAAAATAAAACGGAAGAAATAGCCATAATAACGCAACACTACCGATTAAGGTGACAGCTGGCAAAAGCGCCACGTCACGAATAGCAAATAAGTTAATGCTCGCAGCAATCGCCATCCCGAGCAATGATAATAAAAGTAGTGGCCAGTTAAGGGCCCACCAATCTCTCTTCATTTTTCTACCATATTGCCGATAAGTATTGTTGATAGATAAACGCATAATCGGGGCTGTACCAGCAGGTATATTGGCCCGGTAATAAAGCGAAATCGATGCAAAAGAAATGAAATAAAGAAATGAAGTCATCAAAGGGAAAATAGCAGCGGTTTGCACGTAAGTAAAAAAAGTAAATAATAAACGGTTATTGGCGTTGAGGAGGTTGTTAATATCTTCTATGCTCGTCTCAGCGATGGAGAAGTGGTTAACAATGTTTGAAAATTCACTGACAAAAATTTCACCATAGTGCGCTTTAAAAATCATATAAAAAATTAAATTAAAAACAAAAAGACCGATGACATAGATGAGGATTGACTTCGCAAAAGAAATTAGTGCGCGAAATGTTCCTTTAAACTGGGGACGAAAATAGCCAAGAAAGTAGTTAAAGAAAGTCCGCATGCTCACCGGTTGATTAATCTGCAAATAATAGCTGGAAACATGTGAAGCAAAGATAAAGGGTAAAAGAAATAGTGGTAACGCGATAATCAAAAAGGAAAAGTCAATAATACTCAACATCGTTACCAAAACCATTGCTAACCCACAAAATAGGCCAATGGCAATGTTGGCTTGTATGTTTTTCATCGCTTTGTGATACGCTTCTTGACGCAGTGGATTTTTCATTATTTTTTTCTCCTATTGGCTTTAGCAATTGCTTGCACAGCTTTCTCAAGCTGCTGTTCGTTAATCGGCGGTAATGGTCGTTTTTCAATCGCTCTAGTCAAAGCGCGAAAGCGTTTCCTTTGGATGATATAAAATTGTTTCGATTCGCTCGTTACTGCCACTTTACAATCATCATTAATTAAGATGATGCCGATTAATAGTGAGGCATTAAGTCCCGTTGCAGAAGACAATTTTTTAATCAAATTTTTAGATTGATTAAGCGGATTATCAGTGTAACATTTTTTACCGCGATGCGAAATAAATACCAAAGAACTATCGGTGGCTTTACCGATCAAATTTCCCTCGTAATACTGTGAAATAATTACATAAATGAATTTATCAGCAAATAAAATATGATCCACCATTACATTTTTACTATCGTCAACTTTAAAGACGAATTGGTTGATGAGATAGTAATCATACTCCACTGCTGTTTGGTATATTTTCTTGTAGAAATGGATTTGAAAATTCTTGCGTTTATAATAATGTGAAATTGGAATATATTAGGTTAAGCTGATGAACAAAGTCAAAACAATAGGCACTGTGATGAAAAATGCCTTTTGTAAATTTGTCATGTTTTCAATTAGCAAAAAATATTGCATATACTTAATATAGCAAAAATGACCTTAATAATTAAGGACATTTCATACTATTTTAATCGAGAATTGTTTTTCCATTTTTAATAGCGTCGATAATTTTATCGACCTCTTCCCGGCACATCTTTTTGGAAATAAGTGGCAGGCGATCTAAACTAAACCACCGCACCTCATCGGTTTCATATTGATGTTCTTGTAAATCTCCGATCAATTTAGCTTCAAAAATAATCAAATATTCAGGAACGCTGGTATTTGTTTTAAATGGTGTGCGATTTAAAATGCCCAACAATCGGACAATCTCAATATGCGCTCCTGCTTCTTGTAGCGCTTCATTTTTTGCTGTTTGCGTCGCGGAATCATATAAGTCCGCCCAACCACTAGGAAAGGAATAAGTTTGCGATTTTGTTTCCCTGACAAATAAAGCACTGCGGCGGTCTTCACTCAGGATTACACTTCTAACAGTTACATTAGGTGTAGGATAAATATCTCTAGAAAAATAATTGGGACGATTAAATTTAACCGCCATAAAATTTTCTAACATTTCAGTCGTTAAATCGTTAATCTCTTCATAATTTGTCAAAGCATATGGATCCTTAGAAAAAACCAATCCGATTTTAGCGATGGATTGGATTTTAATTAAAAAGTCATAAAACTCTTGATGTTTCATCATCTTTAAGACGCGTGGTCTGACATATAATTTTCAAAAGCGCGGAGAAAACTTGTTTGTTTGATGGTTTCTAATTCACCATTAACCGCGATCGAAATACGTCCGGTTTCTTCAGAAACAACAACTGTAACCGCATCAGATATTTCTGAAATACCGATCGCGGCGCGATGACGCGAGCCATATTTGCCAGCAAAAGGTTTAGTCGTTGGCGTATAAAAAACACTAGCGGCTAAAATTTCATTGCCGTGAATAACGACCGCTCCATCATGCAAGCGCGTCCCTGGATAAAAAATAGTTAAAAGTATTTCTGGAGTAACTGGAGCTTTAATAGGTACACCATTTTTAATAATTTCTTTTAAAGAAGTATTTTTTTCAAAAGTAATAAGTGCTCCGATTCGAGAGTTAGATAATGAGATAACAGTTGTTTCAATATTTTTATAAAGTAATTGGGTGTCATAAATTTTTTCGATTCCGTAGTTAACTGGTTTAGCGATGAGGCGATAAAAAGGGTTAGAAATAAGCTTTCTTAAATCACCAAGATTAGCAAAAAATGTCGCCGCTAAACTAGCTGAAGAAACAAAAGCGATTAATTGGCAAACTACATCTAAAGTTAAAATATAAGCGGTTGTATATAAAATAAAAGAAAGGGCCAGAAAAACAAAACTCACCCTCCGTTTAGAAATTTTAATAAGAACAAATAATAAAAATAAATAAACTAAGACGATGATGATGATTGAAGCAATAAAATTGCTCATATTATTTTCCCAAGCAAACCGCATAATTATGTTCACCCTCCTTTTTGATGATGGTATGTCTATATTATCAAATATTTAAGTAATAATTGACAACTAATTAACACTCTTTAATCTTCAATCTTCACAATTGTTTTTACAAGTTCAGTATGTTTGTTGACAAAACGTATTTTGTGACGCTTGCCGAAGTCTTCCACAAATTGTTCTCCTGAAGGTGAAATACGAAAAAATAGTTTATTACTATTAGGGTCAAAAATCTTACCGATATAACCATAACGAAAAAGCATTAAGGTTAAATGTGAAATTCTTTTACTAGTATAAGAAGATAATGTGCCAAAAACTGGGAAAGCAGAGAAAGGTCGAGTTTCTTCATCAACCTTCCCTTTTAAAATTTTGTAAATGCCTTCATTTAGCGGATAATATTGCTGATCATTTAAGAGTTTGAGTGTCAGTAAAACTTTATAATAAGTTTGGTTTAAACGTAGTTGTCTCATACCATTAGTTTACAGTTTTACGTATAGAAGGTCAAAGATATTCTCTATTGAGAAACGACCCTAACTTCGATAAAATAAAAGCGAAAGTGAGATAATAATCATGTCAACTCCTCATATAAACGCTAATCTAGGAGATTTTGCAAAGGTAGTTTTAATGCCAGGCGACCCTTTGCGGGCCAAATGGATTGCAGAAACCTTTCTCCACGATGTTAAATTAGTCAACAGTGTTAGTA
>JAAZFO010000201.1 GCA_012511695.1 Erysipelotrichia bacterium
CCTTGCTTGTTTCTCTATAGAGAACTCTTGAAAACACAAAAAAATTTGTCGTCATTTTTTTATTTTACCCCTTTTTCCTTCAATTATTATAATTAGAGATCCTATGTCGTGTCAACACTCGTTCTTGAGATGGTATTCATTCTTGAGAACTAACAAATTGCTGATTTTTAAACATTTTAGCTGTCCACTTGACAGCCGTCAGTTCAGCCTAAAACGTGCACTTACCTTTAAAAATGAGGACTATTCGAATAGTGTGCATTTACTTTGAGAATTATCACTTTAAATATTTGCTTATTCTCATATCATTCAATTTATGGGGTAATCGTTCAACTATTGATTTGAAAATAAACAAAAGGCCTAGAAATAGCCTAAAATTAGGCTGCTACCGATCTCGTTGCTGGTGGCGGATAGGAGATTTCGCCCTTTCCGCCAACAAAAAAGGCCTGATAACATTGTGATATGATTCCCTTAAAGTAGACACACTAAATAATTAATTTAGTTAGAGTGTTTATGGAGAGGGGATTTTTTTTATGGGAAGAAAACAAAAACATAGTAAAGAAGTAAAATTATTAGCAATCAAACAATACCAAGAAGGTATAAAAACAACACTTGAATTAATGAAGGAACTTGATGTATCAGATGCAGCATTAAGAGCTTGGATAAAAAAATATGAAACGCTAGGTGAAAATGCATTTGATGATAAACCTAAAAACCGTAGTTATGACAAAATGTTTAAACTTAAAGTTATTATGGCATATTTAAACGGTGAAGGATCATACCTAGAATTAGCAACAAAATATGACATTTCATCAAAGACGGTACTACAGCACTGGGTTTCAAAATATAATAGAGATATCGAAATAAAGGATTATAATCCAAAGGGGTATGTCTATATGGCTAAAAGCAGAAAAGTAAGTTATGAAGAAAAATTAGAGATTATTAATTGGACAATTGAAAATGATCATCAATATAAATTAGCAGCAGAGAAGTTCGATACTTCTTATGCTCAAGTATTTAATTGGGTAAAAAAGTTTAAACAAGATGGCAAAGAAGGTTTAATTGACAATCGTGGTAAAAGAAAAGAAATTGAAGATTTAAGTGAATTAGGCAAGTTAAAACGAGAAGTCGAGTTATTAAGACGTAAAAATGAGCGTTTAGAAATGGAAGCTGAAGTAAAAAAAAAGTTCCAAGAGATCGAAGGGAGGGATCTTTTAACAAAGTCAGGCAAGAAGCCAAATATAAAACGATAAAAGAACTTAATGAAGCCAAAAAATACCCAGTTAGATCGCTGTGTGAAATTCTTTTAATTCCGCATAGTAGTTATTATAAATGGTTAAATAGAATTGAAACTGATGAAGAAAAAATAAATCATGAGTTATCACAAATCATCTATGAATATCATTTAGAGTTTAAAGGTATTTTAGGGTACCGCAGAATGACTTTATGGATAAATAAGAGATGCAAGTCAAACTATAATATCAAACGGATTAGACGCTTAATGAGACTTATGGGTATCTCATCAGTGATTAGACGTAAACGAAAAGGATATGTTAAACATAAACCACAGATTACAGCTGAGAATGTATTAAATCGTGAATTTAGGGCAGTTAATCCAAATGAGAAATGGTTAACCGACGTAACAGAATTTAAAGTTATTGGTTCACGTATCAAACTATATTTAAGTGCGATCTTTGACCTTTATGATAATAGTATTGTCTCATATAAACTAGGTAATTCAAATAATAATAAATTGGTATTTGATACTTATGATGAAGCGATTAAAAATAATCCTGAAGCTAAACCAATGTTTCATAGTGACAGGGGATATCAATATACGAGCAAAGTATTTAAACATAGACTAGATCAACAGGAAATAACACAAAGTATGTCTAGTGTCAGTCGCTGTATAGACAATGGACCGATGGAAGGTTTCTGGGGAACGTTGAAATCTGAAATGTATTATTTGAATAAGTTTCATGATATAAAAGTATTAGAAAATGAAATCAATAAATATATAGATTTTTATAACAACAAACGTTATCAAAACAAATTAAAAGGCCTAACTCCGATTGAATATCGGAATCAAGCCTTAAATTAAGACGATTTGATTAATTATTTCCACTGTCTACTTGACAGGGACATGTTCATTGTATCAAGCC
>JAAZFO010000202.1 GCA_012511695.1 Erysipelotrichia bacterium
GCATTATGGAGGAGTAATTATATGCAAATACTATTTATCATTTTAAATGATTTAAATTACCTCGATGAAATTTTACAGAAGTTTCTCGCTCGTAAAGTGCGAGGTGCGACGATTATCGATTCCGAAGGAATGGCGACAGCGATGATGGCCAATGAAGGTTTTTATAACTTACTTGCAGGTCCTTTTGCAGGAGCGCTAGAAGGTGGTAGCAAACGTTCTAAAACTATTTTCACCGTCATCAACGACCCCGCAAAAGTTGATGAAGTGGTCGGAGAAGTTAGAGAGATTGCAAGCAAATCACAAGAAAACGTCATCGGCTTTATGTTTACGCTTCCGGTGAGTGGGATTTATCCGCTTCGTTCTAATAAACAAAATAAGAATTAATTATTTGAGTTTTTTCAAATTTAAGAAGGAGAATCTAAAGCCCATTAGCTTTATCAAACTCCTTTTCTTTTTCTTCTCTTTACTCAAAATGTATAATTTTGATAGATCTATTTGAACTATTTAAATCACTGATCAAAAGGAGATAGAGCGATGTATAAAACAACTATGGATTCACCTCTAGGGATGATTACTCTTGTTTCGGATGGGATAAATTTGGTTGGACTAGCGATTAAAGGGCAAGAGTCAATTGATAAAACTTTAAAAGAAAAAGTAGTGGAAAATGATCGTCTTCCTCTTTTTGAGCTGACTAAAAAATGGTTAGAGAGATATTTTAAAGGTCAAACTCCGAAAATATCTGAAATTCCACTTGCTCCTATTGGGGGTGAATTTCGACAAACGGTATGGCAAATGCTTTGCGAAATACCTTATGGAGAAGTTGTGACTTATGGTGATATCGCTAAAAGAATCGCTTTAAAAATGAATAAACCTAAAATGTCTAGCCAAGCAATTGGTGGGGCAGTTGGACATAATCCGATTTCCATTATCATTCCATGCCATCGAGTCGTCGGTGCTAATGGAAACTTAACGGGTTATGCTGGTGGGATCGATTTAAAGATCAAATTACTCGAGTTAGAAAACGTCGAGACGACTAAATTCTATGTCCCATCAAAACCGTAAAACTTATTTGAAAAAACAAGTGATTTTCATTGGCCAAAGCCTCTAATTTTATTCTCTAATTCAAGCCTCTAATTCTCTATCTAAAAATTTTTGATAAATCTACTATAAAATGAGTATGCATCTACCTTTTTTCACTTTTTTAATGTTTTAATTTGACAAGTTTTTTGGTCTATGATATGTAGAAGATGAAGAAGAAAAATCAGCAAATTTTCGGAGGTTGAAAAAATGAAAAGAATTAGTGAATATCGTGACTACCAAGAACTACTTATAGACCTAAAAAAGAAGTATGGAATTCCTGAATATCCTTACTTTTGGGATGACCGGACATATACTCCAGAAAGCCGAATAAAAAGAGGTAAAGAAGGATTATATCTACACCACGATAAAGAAGACACTTACCCGCAGCTTTCGGTAGCTAGAGTAAATATTCTTAACAACTATCCATTCGGATGTCATCTTCCCAAAAATCTGACATACGCTAATGCTTTAGAACATCTGATGCTCCACATTTTAATAACTCTTAAAGACGAAGGAAAAGGTTATCCTGAAGTCGGCATTAATGGATTGATGATTTATATGTTGCCTCAGATTAATACGTATCTAGCTAAATCATACCAATTTAAAAAAGAGTGGTTGAGAAAAGCGATGAGCATTTTTGACGATGAAGATACCAAAGAAGAATATTACCGTTGTTTAGAATATTTTCTTGAAAATTATCACGGTCATCGTACTGAAGATCATAACTTTATTTTAAGAGTTCTATCTCCTGATTTTCTTGTCGATAATAATATGGAGCTATTTTACGCCTATAACGAACCGGTTTATCAAAGATTTAAAAAATACCGTAAAAGGTAATGTTTTTGGCTCATTTTGTATCTCCTTTCTGTCCCACCCCATCATGAAGCCGCCCATGGCGGCTTTTTTGATAAATGTAATAAAGAAGAAGATGAGAATTAAATAACTTATTTTTCAGAGATTTTATTTTGTTCTTCAGTATGAAGATGTTTTTTTCGCGGAGTGATAAAAGCAAACAAAATCGTCGCGATTTGAATCGGAATCCCAACGATATATAAAAGCCAAGGAAAAATAC
>JAAZFO010000203.1 GCA_012511695.1 Erysipelotrichia bacterium
ATAATTCATAAAAAACTCCTTAAGTATTTATGAATTAAGAATACGAAATAATGAACTGAAGTGAGTAAAACTATTAAATTGAGCGTGGAATTTAAAAAAAGTGTCCACGCTGTATTTAACAGCGCCCCAAATTATAAAATTAGGTACGCTTCAAGTCGTACCTTTTTGTAACTAACAAATGGAGCGGCTAGTAATCTTAACTATTTTTTTAAATTTTAATATAATTAAATAAAAGTTATTGACATATGCCATAAACGTTGTACTCTAAGAATAGATGGCATATGCCACAAACTCAAAGGAGGTGAATAGTATGCCAAGAAGAGATGGAACTGGCCCAATGGGCGGTGGACCAGCGACTGGAAGAGGCTTAGGAGCTTGTACAGGCACGAATGCAGTGTATGGACAAGGTCGTGGAATGGGCTTTGGTCGTGGTTTTGCTTGTAGACGCGGTTATGGTCGTGGCTATGGTCGCGGTTTTGCAAATGTCCAAACCTCCTCGTTAACACCAAAAGAGTTACTTAGTGAACAAAAAGCTATGTTAGAGGAGCAACTTAAAAATATTGACGAGCAATTAAAAAACCTTTAATGGTCATAAGAAATAACCAGATTTATTCTGGTTATTTCTAATTAGAACGGAGGTGATGGATGATGGCGAGACCGATGAAATGGCGTAGAGTTTGTTGCTTACCTGAAAGCAATAGATTTGGACCTCTTGATTCACCTGCCGACGCTGAAAACCATGTAAATATGGCCGTTGATGAATATGAAACGATTAGACTTATCGATTTAGAAGGCTTTACACAAGAAGAGTGCGCTAAGCAGATGAATGTGGCGCGCAGTACTATCCAAGGCATTTATATTGAGGCTCGAAAAAAATTGGCCGATGTCTTAGTTAATGGAAAAGTGCTGTTGATCGTCGGTGGCAAATATCGTCTCTGCGATGGTTCGGGAAATGGTTGCGGTCGTGGTTGTGCGAGACACAGGCGTGGTCGTGGTCGGCGTTTTAAAGGAGAAGTTTAAAATAATTGATCAAGAAGAGATCACTCAGGTATTAAATCTTCTTTTGGAAACATAATTTACTTGTAAAACTGAGACGCAAGTATATTGCGTCATATAAAAAAATAATTATTTATAAAATAAAGAAATGGAGAATTTTTATGAAAATAGCAATTCCAGTAGATGAGAAAAATTTGGAGTCTACCGTTTGTGTATCATTTGGACGGACCCCTTATTTTCTTATTTATGATACAGAAACTAAAGAAAGTTTATTTATTATTAATAGTGCGGCAGCAAGTCCAGGAGGTGCTGGAATTAAAGCTGCACAAATAATCGTAGATAATAAAGTTGATGCTTTGTTAACACCTAGATGTGGGCAAAACGCTGCCGACGTGATCAAAGCTGCTAATATCAAAATATATAAAACGACAATGGCTTCAATAAAAGATAATATTGCTGCTTTTGTTGATGGAAAACTACCTTTATTAAATGAAATTCATGCCGGATACCACGGACAAGGCGGCAATTAATATGAGAATTGCTGTGCTCAGTGGTAAAGGCGGCACAGGAAAAACATTAGTAGCGGTAAATTTAGCAGCAACAGCGAAAACAGCGACTTACATTGACTGTGATGTCGAAGAGCCAAACGGACATCTGTTTTTTAAACCCAAAGGAGTTCAAGAAGAAGAAATTTCCGTGAAAATTCCTGAGGTGAATAGCGACTTGTGTGACGGTTGTCGGAAATGTGTTGATTTTTGTCAATTCAACGCTCTTGCATATACTAAAAATAAATTGATCATTTTTGATGATATATGTCATTCCTGCGGAGGGTGCGTTATGGTTTGCCCTCAAAAAGCCTTAACAGAAAAAGATAAAGTTATTGGGAAAGTCCAATATGGCATTTCCGACGAAGTGGAAGTGTGGACAGGGATAATGAATCCCGGTGAAGCTATGGGTATTCCGATCATAAATGAATTACTTAACAAAGAGCACCCGGACGCTAATAGGCAGACTTTTATAGACTGCCCTCCTGGTAGTGCTTGTATCGTGATGGAAAGTATTAAAGATGCAGATTATTGTGTCTTAGTTGCTGAACCGACGTTATTTGGGGTCCATAATCTCAATATGGTTTACGAATTGGTCAAGTTGTTCGCCAAACCGTTTGGGGTTGTTCTTAACAAGTGTTTAGAAGAAAAAAACCCAGCAGCAAGTTTTTGCTTAGAAAGAAATATTAAGATTTTAGGGCGAATTCCTTTTGACCATGAACTCGGGACCTTAAACTCAAATGCAGAAATTGTCGTTACTAAAAATAAAAAATATCATCAATTATTTTCTTCATTACTCGAGGAGATAGCAAAGGAGGTACACCATGAAACAATTACTAATCCTTAGCGGAAAAGGCGGGACTGGAAAAACGACGATTGCTAGTGCGTTTATTAAACTCGCAGCCGCTAAGTCATATGCGGATTGTGATGTGGATGCTCCCAACCTACATCTCATTATGGGGTGGAAAGACGAACCGCAAAAAAAAGACTATTATGGATTGCCTATCGCCGAAATTGATTTAGACAAATGCATTGCCTGCGATGCGTGTCGAGTGCACAGCCGATTTGATGCGATCAATGCAGAGCCAAATTATAAAGTTAATCCTTTTGCCTGTGAAGGCTGTGGTGTTTGTGTGTATGTTTGCCCTGTACAAGCAGTAGTTTTAAAACCAGCAGTGACTGGAGAATTACGACTTTATGCTGAGGATGGTAAGGCATTTTCAACAGCGCAGCTCAAAATGGGCAGGGGGACATCTGGACTACTTGTTGCTGAGGTGAAAAAAGAGCTAAAGTTAGCAGCAGTTGATACCAAACTCGCTATTATTGATGGCTCTCCTGGCATCGGTTGTCCTGTGATTGCTTCTCTTAGTGGAGTTGATATGGTTTTGATCGTTACTGAACCGTCCATTTCAGGGATAAGTGATATGGAACGCATTATAAATACAGCGGCAAAATTCGGCACAAAAACTGCCATCTGTATAAATAAATTTGATACTAATATCGAAAACACAATTAAAATTGAACAATTTTGCAAAAAACAAGGGTTACCTTTTGTCGGCAAAATACCTTTTGATCCCGGTGCCGTACAAGCGGTTAATAATGGACAAACGATTGTCGATATACAGTGTGCATCTGGAAAAGCGGTTAAAGAAGTCTATGCCCAGACAATGGAGTTATTTTTTGAAAAAGGTAATGGCTAAAAATTATGCTTATTAAAACCTTAGTGGAAAATACATCGCTTTCAAAAGATTTTGTTAGCGAACATGGCCTTAGCCTATATATACAAACAAAAAATCACAAAATATTGTTTGATGTAGGAGCAAGTGAGTTAGTGAGTCAAAATGCAAAAAAATTAAATGTCGACATCGCCGATATTGATTTTCTTGTCATTTCGCATGGCCACAATGATCACGGCGGAGGATTAAGGGTGTTTTTGCAAGAAAATAGTGAAGCAAAAGTTTATATTCACCGACAGGCATTTGAAAATCATTACGCTTTACGCTCGAGTGGTAAAATGGAATTAATTGGTTTAGATAAGAATTTAAAAACTGAGAAACAGATCATCTTTACTTCAGACCGTTTTTTTATCCATGAAGGCATTTGGCTATTTTCAAATATCACCAAAAAAGAAGCTTTACCAAAATCAAATCACGGCTTGTATAGGGAGCAAAACGGAACGATAGAAAAAGAAAATTTTGCCCATGAACAAAATCTCGTGATAGAAGAAGATGGAAAAATTGTATTAATTACAGGATGTGCTCATAATGGCGTTGTTAATATCGTCGAGCACTTTCATTTACTCAGAGGGCGGATGCCTAATTATGTCATCGGTGGATTTCATCTTTCCAGCCGCTCTGGAGGAGATGAGGATTTTGAAACGATCGATAAAATTGGCCAATACCTCATCAAGACAAAAGCTAAATATTATACCTGTCATTGCACAGGCATAGAAGCCTATAAGAGGCTGAAATCTGCAATGGACGATAGTATTGACTACTTATCAACAGGCAGGACAATTACAATCTAAATAAA
>JAAZFO010000204.1 GCA_012511695.1 Erysipelotrichia bacterium
CTTCAAGCTGCCTACCACCGTGAGGAAAACAGCCCAGAACTCGCCTTTTATAACCAAGCTAAAGAAACATTAGCGCTTATTGCTGAGCAAAATTTAACCATCTATTTCGATTATCGTCTCTATCTTCCAAAAAGAGAAACTTGGCAGATTCATACGAATTTCGAAATGCTAACCTTAGATTACATACGCCAAAACGAATTTGATGTTCTTCTTTTACTTCGCCAACGTATCAATGATTACCTGAATCCAAATGCGGTTGGCATCAATCCGGCAAAGTTTTTAGAAAGCCAAGCATTTTATCAAGCAGCCAGAGATGGCAAAATTGAAGGTTATCAATTAATATATAAAGACGAAACTGGGTTAATTTTTGTAATTGATGATCTTTCAAACACTATGCAATAATATTTAGTAAACCCTAAATTATGGAGGGCTGATTATGAAAAAAGTCAATCTCACTCTCAAATTGTCTCCAACAAAACTCGATAAAAGGTTCTTAGATTTTTTTCAAAAACATCTTAACCTTATTTTTCTTATAATAATAACCATTCTGGCTATTTACTCCCGAAACAGTTTTAGAGGTTACCTTTCTGGTGACATGCTATATTCTATACAACCATGGACAGCGCACCTAAAAAACAATGGCGGTTTTTTGGGTATTCCAAGCCTCCAGTCTAACTACACAGTTTTTTATCAATACATTTTAGCTTTTATTAGTTATTTACCAGCGAATACAATTGCAAAAGTTAAAATTGTCAATTGGATCTTTGACGTATTTGCCGCAGTTATAGTCGGGTTAATAATAGCGAAATTGACCAAACGTAGTAAATTTAGTTGCTTACCAATTTTAGGTTATACCATTTCCCTTTTTGTGCCGGGGATGTTTATTAACAGTGCGCTCTGGGGACAATGTGACATCATCCACAATTTTTTCATTTTGCTTTCCTTTTATTTTCTGATTGACGAATCGTATCCCAAAGCATTCATTTTTTATGGCTTAGCATTAAGTGTTAAGTTACAAGCTACTTTCTTGCTACCAGTTTTGGTCATTTTATATTTTAAAACACGCAAGTTTTCGATATTTAACTTCTTATTCATTCCATTGGTTTATTTAGTGTGCTACATACCAGCCCTTTTGTTAGGGAAACCTTTTTCTCAATTATTTCAAGCCTTTGGCTGGCAAATTGCAGATAACCCAAGAATGGTCTTAGGCCTTCCAAATTTATACGCATTGCTTCCAGATGATTATGAGCTTTTCTCAGTAGGCGCATACATTTTAACTGCAATCGTCATAGGGACAATTGCTTATCTTGTCCTCTCCGATAAAAAGATTATCATGACACCTTATAAAAAATTTGAGTTAGGACTGATCATCAGTATAGCTGTTGTGTTTTTCTTGCCCAAAATGCACGAACGTTATATGTTCACTTCTGACTTATTCGCTATTATTTACTTGTTTATGAAGCCTAAAAGGTTCTACATCCCTGTCATTATTTGGCTCATAAACGCCATGTCCCACCTACCTTACCTGTTTGGCACCCTGCCATGGATAGATCACCGAGTTGTCGCATTAATACTGCTTTTCACACTTCTCTTCCTGATATACGATTTTTTCAAAACAGCAAGC
>JAAZFO010000205.1 GCA_012511695.1 Erysipelotrichia bacterium
GACTTTATATAAAACCGTTTGCACTTGTCTTCTGCGCAATGAATCTTGTTTATCGCAATATAAAATGTCTTTGCTGATATCTAAATAAAAACTCGATAAATCATTGGAGATAAAAACCATTAATTGGCTAACCGCACTAGCGAAATCGTAATTATTAAAATAGTGAGTAAAGTTTTTTATTAAACTATTTAAGCTTTCTAGCAAATAAGTATCGACGCGTGAACGACTACTCACTTGATCTTTAACGTCAAAATCCACTAAGTTCCAAGAAATAAATTTTAATGTATTCCGAATCTTACGGTATAAGTCAGCGACTTGTTTGATTAAATTTACGCCGATGCGGACATCTTGTTGATAATCAACACTAGCGACCCATAGTCTTAAGATATCAGCTCCGTAAATATTAGCGATTTCAATCGGATCAACACCATTACCTTTAGATTTACTCATCTGTTCACCGCGCTCATCTAAAACCCAACCATGGCTGATGACATTTTTAAAAGCCGCCACTCCTTGAGTTGAGGTCGATAAGATGAGTGAACAGTTAAACCAACCGCCATATCGGTCACTCCCTTCAAAATATAAGTCACTCGGATAGGCCATCCCGCGTTTTTTCAAGACTTGCCAAGAGGAACCACTATCAAACCAGACATCCATAATATCTTTTTCTTTAGAAAATAAACCGTTTGGGGAGTGGGGATGCGTGTAACCTTTTGGCAATAAATCTTTCGCTTCTTTTTCATACCAAATATTACTCCCAAACTCTTTAAACAAATTAGCGATGTGATTAAAAACGACTTCATCGATAATCGGTGTTTCATCTTCTGCATAAAAAATAGGAATTGGGACACCCCACGCTCTTTGGCGAGAAATACACCAATCAGCGCGGTCTTTGATCATCCCGACCATCCGATTTTCACCCCAAGGTGGATACCATGTAGTGCGATGAATTTCTGAAAGCAACTGTTGCCTAATTGGCTCAATAGAACAAAACCACTGTGGGGTGGCTCTAAAAATTAAAGGTTTTTTAGTCCGCCAGTCATGGGGATAACTATGGACAATAGTTTCATGTTTTAGTAAGGCTTTATTTTCTTTTAACATCGCGATGACTATTGTATTTGCTTTTTCATAAAATTGACCAGCGAGTCTTTCACCAGCCTCTGGTAAAAAGATCCCGCGTTCATCAACTGGGCAATATGGTTGCAAATTGTGTTGTGGGTATTTTAAGGACACTTGATAGTCATCAATACCGTGCCCAGGCGCCGTATGGACTAAGCCAGTCCCGGCTTCAGCAGTGACGTGATTGCCGACAATAACTAAAGATTCACGCTCATAAAAAGGATGGTCACAAGTGACAAACTCTAAGTCTTGACCTTTAAAACTTTTAAGTAGTTTTGGAGCCCCTAAATCTAATTCAGCCGCTAATTTTTCTGCAAACTCCTTTAAAAAGACGAGTTTACCGGCCTTGGTTTCATATTCACCGTAAACAAAATCAGGATGCACGGAAATAGCTAAGTTTGCTGGTAAGGTCCAAGGAGTCGTTGTCCAAATGATGAGGCGGGCATCATTACTAATAATTCCTTTGCCATCTTTAACTTTAAAGGCGACATAGATGGAATGCGATGAAACATCACCGTATTCGATTTCAGCTTCTGCGAGAGCAGATTCGCTGCTCGGTGACCAGTAAACGGGTTTTAAGCCCTTATAAATTAAGCCTTTTAAGGCCATTGAGGCAAAAACTTCAATCTGCGCCGCTTCATAGTCTTTTTGTAAAGTTAAATAAGGAGTCTCAAAATCACCGATTAAACCGAGGCGCTGGAGTTGCTTTTTTTGACGATCAACTTGCGTTAAGGCGTAGGCCTCACATTTAGCTCTAAAAGTAGTAATCGGAAGAGCTTTACGATCAACCCCGCTTTTAGTGACCATATTTTCAATCGGAAGACCGTGAGTGTCCCAGCCAAAAACAAATGGCGTTTTATACCCTTGCATATTTTTATATCTGACGACCATATCTTTTAAGACACGGTTTAATAAATGACCGCAGTGGATATCGCCATTAGCGTATGGCGGGCCATCGTGCAAGACGAATTCAGGACCGTCTTGACGGAGTTGATTCATCTTTTCATAGAGGCGTTCTTTTTCCCATTTCTTTACCAAAAGCGGCTCTTTAATATTTAACTTGCCCCGCATTTCAAAGTTTGATTTGTGCATGAATAAAGTGTCTTTATAATCCATGTTTGACTCCTTTTCAATATAAAAGCGTCCATTTCTAAGGACGCTATCAGCGCGGTACCACCTTAGTTCTAAAGAAATTATCTTTAGCACTCATTGCCTTCTTTTCGTAGAAGTAACGGATGCTTACTTTTAGTTCAGACATCTTACAAAGAAGTGATATCTTTAAGGGCTATACTCTTTGGCTTCCACCATCCCAAATTCGCTTTAGCAAGCTTTCTTAAAGACGTGTCTTCTAGGACGGTTTAATTTTAAGCGTTAATGTAATTAAAAGCAACAAAATTGAATTTCAAGAAATTGGTGTCAGTAAAGGTGAAAGTCGACAGATTGCTTTGAAAGTTGTTGAATCCAGCCCTATAGATGCGAAAGATATCATTAGTACCCCTAAAGACGTTTTACTGTTAACTCATAGCTAAGCGGTGTATGTCCATTAAAAAAGAAGTGGATTTAATAGATTTTTTAAACTTTCGCCATTAATCTTTAAAGGAGAAAAAAGCCGGTCAAACTATAGACCGTCTAGTTAAAAGTATCACTAATAAAAGCATAATTTTTGCATCAATCTTTTAAAAATTCTGGCAAAATTGAAGTTTTATTAATCTCATCACCTTGTTCGCCTTCATCACTATCCACGATTGGAGTAGGCACAACGGAGTCAACCGTATCACGGCTAGGCGGGGTAAAATCAGAAGGTTGCGAGAAATCAATTTCATCTTCAAAATCTCCAGCGATGACACTGACAAGAATTTCATCATTAAGTTGGTCATTAATCGCCACTCCAAACTTGACATCGACATCGTGTCCAGAGGCATTGATCAATAAGTTAACGGTATCTTGGGCATCAAATAAAGAAACGTTACGACCACAAGTGACGGCCACAATCGCCCTTCTTGCTCCGGAAATCGAAGTTTCGAGTAATGGAGAATTTAAAGCAGCGGCCGCGGCATCTTTAGCGCGGTTAGGGCCGGTACCAACCCCAAAACCAATCATCGCAACACCCGAACCTTTAAGAGTATTACGAACATCAGCAAAATCTAAATTAATAACAGCCGGTAATAAAATTAAGTTTACGACCGTTTTAACGGACTGCGCTAAGACTTTATCGGATTCATTAAACGCAGAAGAAATAGACGAATTACCTGAAGTCATGAGCAATTTATCGTTGTTGACAACAATAATGGAGTCAACGTTTTGTTTTAAGCGATTTAAACCAGAAATGGAATTAACGACTCTTTTTTTACCTTCAAAAGTAAAGGGTCGCGTCACGATCGCGATGACTAAAGCACCAGCGTCTTTGGCAATTCTTGCCACTACTGGCGCTGCCCCTGTTCCGGTCCCACCACCCATCCCAGCGGCCACGAATACCATATTTGCATTTTTGACGATTTGTTTGATATCTTCAGCACTTGCTTCGGCAGCTTTTTCACCGATTTCTGGTTCGCCTCCAGCCCCAAGGCCACCAGTAATTTCTTGACCTAAAATTAAGCGATGCATCGATCTACTCGTTGAGAGAGCTTGCTTATCGGTATTGGCTACCCAAAAATCGACATTCGCAATTTCTTCATCAATCATGCGGTTAACGGCATTATTGCCGGCCCCACCA
>JAAZFO010000206.1 GCA_012511695.1 Erysipelotrichia bacterium
GGATTATGTTGATAGTGGCTATCGTCATCATCATTTTGTGTTTGCTCCAAGGTGGAAAATCAGAAGGTGCTTCCGGCGCAATTACTGGAGGCGGTTTAAATATTTTCGTTAAGACAAAAGAAAGAGGGGCTGAAAAGGTAGTTTCCATCCTCACTCTCGTTTTCGCTATTGTTTTCTTTTTCGTCGCTATTTTAATTGAAATTGGTGCGCATTTCGCTTAATATTCATTAATCAAAACTAAAAAAAGGACACGAAAAAGTGTCCTTTTTTATTTAATAGTACTATTTTTGCTCAATAGCTTTAGGTTCGTCAGTATAATCCAACTCTTTGATTTCAGGTTCTTTTCCTTCTTCGATTTCTGCTTCGCTGTCGATGATTTTTTCTTTTTTACTTCTTCTGCCTTTCTTTTTGGCAGGAACGCTAGCTTCAGCAGGAGCCTTTTTGACGGAACCAACCATAATGATAATCCCCGCCACTAATTGATAAACCCCAGCGGCGAGCAACAAAACACCAGCGATAACGCTGAAGCCTTGCTTGATGACATCATGGAAAGAAACAGGGAGCAATGCCAAAATGCCAATCGCAATAAAAATTGCAGAAACAATGTAGGCAATGATAATTCCCGCTAATTTCTTACGATCAATAATTGTAAGAACAATAGCTTTAAGTAATTCAACTCCACCGACGACAATAAAGAAGATGGCAAGCAATTTGACTAAATAATCGAGTAAGATTAATTCTTTTGTTAAAAGGAAAACACCAAAGGCAATAGAGGCAGAACCGTACAATAAACCGTTAGTGAAAACTTTTTTTGGTTCAAAGACGAAAGCAGCGACTATTGCAAAGATGCCAAATAAGAACAATATTACCGCAGTAATGATGTTTAAAGCATCCTTGAGGTCATTATCCTTGCCCATTGCGACGAAGATAATAATCAACGCCCCTCCAAACAATAACAAGATTGAAAGAATCAATTGTAACCAGATATATTTACTGAATAAATTTTTCATATAGATTTACTCCTTAAATATCATTATATTATGTTCGTGAGGAAAATAAATAAATATATGGAACAAAAATTATTAAAAGACTATGCACGCTTGATTGCTGTTCAGGGAGGACACGTCGTTAAAGGTGACGAAGTTTGGATTAACGCTGGCTTAGATCAACCTGATTTTGTGACACTGGTTGTCGAGGAATGCTATAAAGCAGGAGCTAAGAACGTGACTGTTTATTGGCGTCACGATCCTGTTAGCAAATTGGCGTACAAATATGAAAATGTTACATCTTTAGCTAGAGTTAGCCCGATGCAAGTTGCAAAATTTAAATATTGGGTAAAGAAATTGCCAGTGGTCATCCACATTATTTCTGATGATCCAGACGCAATGAAGGGTGTTAATCAAGCTAAAGTATCCAAGTCAATGGCGAAACGGTATCCAAAAATCAAGAAATACCGTGAGGCCTTTGATGGTAAATACAAATGGTGTATCGCCGCGGTGCCAGGTAAAGGCTGGGCCAAAAAAGTTTTCCCAAAACTAGATGAAGAAGCGGCAGTTAAAGCACTATGGGAAGCGATATTAAAGACTTCACGTGTCGATGGCAATGACCCTGTTAAAAACTGGGATGCACACAATGCTTTCCTTATTAACCAAAGAGAGAAATTAGAAAAACTAGATCTTAAAGAATTAATTTACAAATCCGCTAACGGCACTGATTTTTCGGTTGAATTAATTGAAGGTATGAGATGGGGCGGTGGTGTTGAAATCGCGCCAAACAAAGGCCAATTCAATCCAAACATCCCAACCGAAGAAGTATTTACTACCCCGATGAAAGGCAAGGCTGAAGGCACACTCGTGGCTTCTAAACCACTCTCCTATAACGGTGAACTAATCGAAGATTTTTCAATAACCTTTAAAGATGGCAAAGTAGTGGAAGTTAATGCAAGAAAAAATAAAGGATTATTAGAAAAACTCGTTAAAATGGATGAGGGCGCTTCCATGTTAGGCGAAGTAGCGCTCGTACCATTTGAGTCGCCTATAAACAAAACAGGAATATTGTTTTATAACACATTATTCGACGAAAATGCCTGCTGTCACTTTGCACTTGGGTTTGGTTTTTCAGAATTATATCCAGGGGCTTTAGAAATGACTATGGAACAAAAAAGCGAAATCGGAATTAATAATTCAATGATCCACGTTGACTTTATGGTTGGCACTGCTGATTTATCAATTGTAGGCGTGACAAGAAAAGATGAAAAAATTCAAATTTTCCAAGACGGCACGTGGGCCATATAAATACTTAAAGTAATAATTATTAAAAAAAGATTGTTCCGTGATTTGGGACAATCTTTGGAGCTGTTAAATACAGCATGGACACTTTTTTTAAATCCCACACTCAATTTAATAGTTTTACTCACTGCAGTTCATCATTTCGTATTTTTAATTCATAAATACTTAAGGAGTTTTTTATGAATTATAATGTTTTTCTTTTACGTCTCGGTCTTGATCCGTCGCAGTTTACCAA
>JAAZFO010000207.1 GCA_012511695.1 Erysipelotrichia bacterium
GTTTTTGTGGAATATAAGTGGTTGATTTGTCTGCATATTTTTATTCAATCAAAACTATCTTGTGATAACAGGTATTTATCATAGCTTAGCAACTGCGCTAATCCCTTAAGAGAAAACCCTAGAGCGCTGCATAACAAAATTCACCAATTATTGAATTTTTCTCAAGCATGCTGTCATCGGCATGAAATAAGGGTTTTGGATAAAAATAATAATATAAAAATTAAGTATATTGTTGAGGTGAGAAAAACTCACGTTTAGTTGAAAATCAGTCATTTGTGAGCCTATAAATTGTGTGCGATATTGAATTCTCATTCCAAAAATATAAATACCGGAGACAATATCGTGAAAAAATTGACTACAAACACGTAAAGAATTTCATCTCTCATCCTTATGATGGGGGCCTGTTTGATAGGTTCAGCGCATGCTCAGCAATATAAATGGGATATGCCTAATGAGAATCCAGGCACTTCAATTCAAGGTGAAGGCGATCGACTTTTTTCAAAACTATTAGCTGAAAAATCCGACGGTAAGATCGAGATTGTTCATCACTTTGGGGGCGCTCTCGGTTATAAGTCTAAAGATCAGTTAGACGCTGTAGAGATGGGAGCAGTTGTAATAGCCAATACCTTTATCCCACCGTTAGGTGGCGTTAACCCAATCTTCTTATTATCTTCCTTGCCATTTTTATCCGATAGTCCAGAACAAGCGAATAAACTTTATCAGGTCGCTAAATCTTATTATGCCGAAGTTTTAAAAGATCACAATCAAATTTTACTATATGCCTCACCTTGGCCTTCAAGTGGATTATGGGGTAAAGACGTATATACCAGTAAAGATAAAATGGCGCGTTTGAAAATGCGTTCTTATGATGCAAATGGAACACGTACCTTTAAAAATATGGGTTCAGCACCTATTCAATTAAGTTGGGCAGATATTGTGCCGCAATTAAGTACAGGTGGTATTGATGCTGTACTTACCTCAGTAGAATCTGGGCTCAATGCAAGTTTCAACGACTATACCAAGTTTTTTACAGAGCTGAATTACGATAGTACGATTAACTTGGTCACCATGAACTTAGATACTTTTGAAGGTTTATCAAAAGAGTTACAAGACGCAGTACTAAGTGCAGCGAATGAGACTGAGGAGTATGTTTGGAATAATATCCATAACGCCATTGCGACTAACTATGATAAAGCAAAAGAACGTGGCGTAACGATCGAAACCAATGTCGATGAAGAATTTAAAGCAGAACTTCGAATAGCTGCTGAGCCAGTTATTAACGACTGGGTTAAACGCATGGGGCCAAAAGGGCAAGAGCTGATTAATCAGTACCGCGCTGAGCTAGAAAAGTAAGGTGCGCATTGAGCGGGAGAAACTGTTTAGTTTTTTAAAAGAACTAATTCAGTTTCTCCTTTCTTGACTTTGATTAGCGGGTGAAAAAATGATTTTCATGAAAGCTTTTTATTACTTACTTGAGAAAATATCGACTTTTTTTTCTCTAGTAGGAGCGATATTATCAGTAGTTGTCATGTTTGCCATGACGGTGCACATTATTTACGAAATTATCCTTAGGGCATTTTTCGATTCATCTACTTATGTCTTAGATGAAATGGTTGGATATGGTGTTGCGGCGATGATATTTTTGTCATTAGGTTACGCCTTCAAACATAAGTCTTTAATTCGCGTAAGCATCCTATCAACTTCTTTAGAAAGCGAAAGATTAAAAACCTATCTTGAAGTGTTCTGTGTTGTAGTGGGAATTTTTGCTTCTGCTTTTATTTTTAAATATTTTTATTTAAGCATTGTTAGACATCTTGCGCGAGGTTCTAAAAGTGAAACCATCGCTGAGGTGCCATTATGGATACCGGAGCTTTTTGTTTGTATCGGTTTAGCTATTTTTATGCTTGAACTGATTAGACGTTTCTTTGGTTTGATACTTAACCAAGAAGAAAGTGTCATGATTTCTGCGGAGGCCGAATAAAATGGAGGTGCTAACAACTGTATTAATCACCTTTCTTCTAATTGTTTTCTTTTTAGGAGCAGGTGTTTGGATTTTCCTAGGCATCTTTATGGTGGGTTTAGGA
>JAAZFO010000208.1 GCA_012511695.1 Erysipelotrichia bacterium
AGAATGGTAAGTGCTTGCATATCCTTCACGCGATAAGGTTCCTGGCTTTTATTATCGGATTTTTCATTTGCAATTAAATCACGTTTGGCCTCCTCAATTTTTTTTGAGATATCACGGAAATCTATTTCTTTTTTTGTAATAGAGGATAACTTCTCATCTTCTTCAAGATTTAATAGTTCACTAAGTAGCGCTAATTGAATGCTTGTTTTTTCTAATGACCTACTAAAATCTTGAGGCAAGTGATCTTGCTTAGCAATTTTGAGAAAGGAGTACAAAGACTTTGTAAAAAAACTTTTCCCTGACGCGTTAGGACCAGCAATGACAGTAAATGGACGCACAGGAACTTTAACATCTTCAATTTGACCAAAGTTTTTTATCTGAAAATTAAAATTCATTTATTTATTATCCTTTAACTATCTTAGCGATTAATGCCCCTAAATCTTGTCTCTAGTCGTTCTTAAGTCAATTGATGAGCAATCTCATTATTTTACATGATGGGAGATGCTTTAGTATTTTTCCATGTGCTCAAAAATTTGTTCTTTATCAGAATCAAAAAATTCAACTAACTCAAAAACTCCTTATTCACGACAAAGTTGTTCTTGAACAAATCGATACCCACCATAACCACAAACAAAATATAAAATCAGAAAATCAGACAAGTAGTTTCACAGAGGGGGGTTAAGGGCATAGGAGCAATGACATAAACCACAAATGCTTTCAAGAGTAGAAAATTATCTCTTGAAAGGAATAAAAGGACTAACCAAAAAATCATCATTAATTTTTTGAGAGTCTATTCCAATGTCAGCAGCCATTAATCTTAAAAGCTCAGTTATATCTTCTGCTGTCTGATCATCTTTAATTTTTGTTAAAACTTCAATTATTTTTTCGTTCTCACTAAATATAATAACTGCAGAATTTAAATATCTGAAAAATAAGTATTTAGTATCAATATCACTCACTTCAGTTAGGGCATGTCTAGTCGACATTAAGTTAGTTAATAGTTCATTTTTTTGTTTTATCTTTTGATTTCTGTCGTAATATTTTATATTGACTTGATATGCAACGAACCATGAACCTAATATACTCAATATCAAGGTAGAAAGATTAATTATTAAGGTTATATAACTCATTTCTTATGTGTATAAATACTTTTATCATTTACCCACGACAACTAGCGTAACAAGCCCTCCCTGTGTCAGAGGGGGAAAAAGCTGTTTAAAGTAAAAACAATGACAACCACCTTGACAAAGACCAGTTATCCTAACTGCTCCTTAACCTCATTTTCCGCGTCTTTTATTTCTCTAATCACTCGATTTTTAATTTGCTCTTTTTGTTTACTAAGAGCCACTGAGTTTATAATCTTTTCAGCATTTGAGAGATAATTAAAAAATCCTAAACGAGGTATACCTGATGGCAAATCCTTTTGGCAATAATCACCTACATTTCCATAAGCTTTTCCGTAGCCTAAACTCGTTAATCGAGTATAAAGCTTTCTTTTCTTCAAAGTTTGTTCATTTTTGATAGCTCTAATTTTAGCGACATGTATAGCCCTATTTGCCATTATCATAAAACTAGAAACTGATGAAGGTCGAACAAATATATTACTTCCATCAAACTCAAAACCAAGATAAGAAACCGTTTCTGGTAATTTGCTAAAAACATCAATAATTTCCAACTCTTTACCATCATCATCTTTAGATGAAACAATTACTCGTTTTGTTTTTTCATCTTGAATCTTTAATTTCAAGCATTCAAGAGTATCAATTACTTTTTTTTCTGCTTCATCACCTTTACCAGTAGGTACAATGAGTAAAATATCATCACTATACCTACGATAAATACCTCCAAGCTGATTCATATAGGTTGTCAACTCTTTATCAGCCTCTAACATATATAAATTTGCTAATACAGCACTAATAGATAATCCTTGGGGAATCCCTTTACTAGCATTGACGGATGGCTTCTTCCCTTTAATTTCATTAACTAAAATTTGCAACGGTTTAATTTCAGGAACAACTTTACCTCTAAACTCTTTAGAAGTACAAACTTTCGCATTATCTCTTCCTCTTTTAGTACGGACATCATTCTTGAAAATTTCTCTAAGAGTAGAAAGTTCAATCCCATAACTACGAGTACATGCCTTAAAAACAGCATAATGGTCTTCCGGAAGTGAATTACAGCCCAGTAGGTTTTGCCAAGCAGTTTTTAATAAGGAGTGATCTAAAGTATCAAAAAAACCCGCAACATCTAAAGCGATAACTTCGCAATATTTTTTCTTTTGAATATGGACAAAAGTTTCATATGCAAAATTGATATTGTTTTTAGATTCGGGAAAAGCTCTATAAGCTAGTACGGCTTCTTGACATAAAGGAAACTTTTGATACTCATCTTCAAGCTTAGAATATACTAACGTAGCATAATATGCGTAGATATGACTATCGCTATGAGCAGCATACGCTATCGGACGTTTTTTAGTTTTTGTTATACGTCTTCCATTACCTGAGTCTTCTCTATACACAGATGTAATTGGTCGAACAATAAGTGGCCAAAAAGCATGTTGAACTATTTTCTTTGGATCACGTACCAGACTTAATGCCTCTTTCTCTGATAAAGACCGATCAAAATGCGCGTAACTACGCTGACGAAACCATGTTCCTTGAATCATATTGATAGATTAGCCGGTGACTGTTAGCTTCCAGCCCGCTCACAATTTATCACCTTCGTACAATACCTTCTGATCTTACTGCCTAGCGATATTGTTGGCCCTAGGAGCCTACTGTAGCAAACATGCTACGGCTGAGTTAAATAAATATAATGTATAATGTATCTATGAACTTAGTTATGCTCATATATAGCACAGAGCATGCTCTGTGCAGATTGGCAATTAAGCTCTCCATAATCTCATGGTTTATTGTACTTAGCAGCACAATATCACTTGACATAGGAATAAATACTACACCGCCCAAGCAGTTCCTGAGCGTATATGCAGTATAGCTAAACTTCAAACTTAAATCAACTGTAAGTTGAGTTCACCTACAATCAAACTTTTTACAATAAAATTCTCAACTAGAGATGAAAATATTCTGTCGTGCTTCCATGATCCCCAGCATACCGAGGGTGATGACATCGGTGAGGACTTCGTCGATAGCGTCAAAAAAGCAGCTATTGCCTAGACGTGTTTAATCCAGCCCACCCCTTATCTTTCTCCAAATGAGCCACCGATAGCAAATAATTATCTATTTGTCTTAAGCTTGGCCTAACATCCATTTCCTTCTGTATCAACTCACGCAAATCCAGAACATTTTCACACCACGTTTTGTATTTCTTAACTTGAAATAAAGTGCTATGACCACGAGTAGGTCTTCTTAATTCAGTCATAAGACTCACCCAAGCTCCTCTAGCTAAAGAATCTACAATAGGGAAAAACTTAGGACGATGAAAATGTTGGTATTTGGATGCAAAGCTACTATTAGCTCTATTATTAGCTCTTTGTAATGCCTCACAAAGTGGTAAATGGATATTCACTGCTCCCCCCTCTGTCACACTAGTTGTCTGATTTTCTGATTTTTATATTTC
>JAAZFO010000209.1 GCA_012511695.1 Erysipelotrichia bacterium
GTATAAATCTAGCGCAGAATTTATAGACGTGTCCTCAGGGCACGTTTTTGCTAATTCTTCTTTAGTGCGATAGCCATAATTGACGAGTTTATATCTAACCTTAGCTTTAAGAGCACTTTCTTTATCGATTTCTGAATCACCGATATATAAACAATCTCCACGCTTTATATTATTTTCTTTGAGTACTTTTTTGATTAAATAAGGGTGTGGCTTTTTTGGTTTATCGCGATACGAGCCTTGCACTACATTGAAAAGATGCGGAAAGAAGCGATTGATGAGGCGTTTAGTTAAAATGTGATCCTTATTGGAAACGACGACACAAAAGTGATCACGTTTGACTTTTATGAGCATTTCTTTAATGCCGGGAAAAGGTTTAGTTTCATCAGCGAAATGCGCGACATAGCGGACACGAAAAGTTTCATAGATTTCCGTTAGTAGGGGTGCCGGTGTTCCAACGGGGACACATCTTTTAACGAGCGTCCGCATGCCATTACCCATGGCTTTGCGAACGAAGTCTTCATCCACTAAGGGCAATTCATATTGTGTCAGAGCAAAATTAAGGGCATTTCTTAAATCAGGAAGAGTGTCTAAAATGGTACCGTCTAAGTCAAAAATTAGTGTTTTCATTTTTTAATAGCCTCGATTACTTGTGAAATGTCTTCATTGAAAACTAAATCACACATATTATCAAAAGGCGTTGCTTCTTTATTAATAACTACTATATAGCGCCCCTTGAAATAACGAATAAAGCCAGCGGCCGGATAAACTTTAAGTGAGGTGCCAATGATTAATAAGACATCACACATCATAATGGCGTTAATGGCTTGCGAAATAGTGTCAGGATTTAAGGGTTCCTCATATAAAACTACATCGGGTTTAACGATTCCTTCACACCGATCGCAGTGGGGGACGCCAGCAGCTTCAAGTATATAATCCAGATTATAAAATTGATTACATTCGGTGCAATAATTACGGTGGACAGAACCGTGTAATTCATAAACAACTTTACTGCCAGCTTTTTGGTGCAAATCATCAATGTTCTGGGTAATAACAGTGACATTCTTCCCCTTATTTTCTAAGTCCGCAAAATATAAATGGCCATTATTTGGCGCCGCATTTGGATAACACATTTTTTCTTTATAAAAGGCAAAAAAGTCTTCAGGAAATTTTTTGAAAAATGAATGAGAAATTAATTCTTCAGGCGAAAGCCGACGTTCGTTGTTTTGTTGATAAAGGCCTTGCTCGCTTCTGAAATCAGGGATGCCACTTGGAACAGACATACCAGCGCCAGTAAAGACGACTAGCTGTCGGGCGTCTTCGATGATTTTTTTAAGGGCTTGATAAGGGCTTTTCATGTTTTTATCATAGCACAATTAGTCGCTTATTTTTAGCGATATAGTAGTTTGTTTTCATTCATATAAACCAATGGGAAAAACTTCTCTGTGCGTGTATAATACAACTGAGACAACGGTGTCTCAACTTTTAAAAGCATATGGGAAAAATCCGTTATTCGCTTACTTATATAATGTTTTGGCTCGTCATTGCTTTTTCATCTTTGTTAGTGGAAAATTATGACTTTTTTTCCACTAATCCTATGGGTGGCTTCTCTTATGATAGTGCGATAGTTTTAGCGATTTTTACCATTTTGTTATTAATCATTTATTACTTTTTTGAATATAAGCGCAACCGTGTAAGCATTGATAAAATACTTTTACCGATAATTGCTGGAGCCACCTTTTTGTTTGTGATGACAATTTGGTGGCAAGGAGAGCGCACTTTTATTAATGCCGCTAACGAACAATTAGGGAGGGTAGTTTTTTCTTTTAAAGAGAAATTAGTTTACTCTTTACAAGTTGTCATTTGGGGCGGGGTCATTTATGGCGTCCTATTTACCTTTAATCGTTATCATTTGATTTTCAAGACTGTGCGGTGGCTTTTGTTCGTCTATGTAGCGGTAGTTTTAATATTTACCATTGCCGATATAGTCATGGAATTTGATGTGATAAAAGGAGTTTTTGAAGGGACATATACGAACAGTGGCTTAAAGTTTATTTTTTACAATAGCAACCCATGGGCAAGTATCGTCATGGTGGCCCTTATCAGCGCGATGGTACTAAACCTAAAAAAGTTCAACATCTTTTATTATCTCCTCATGATTTACTTCTTGTTTTTTAGTATTTTTACGACGTGCACAACGACGATTTTTATTAACTTTGCCATTATTTTGTTCTATACTTTTTTTGAAATTTTTGCTTTTTTCAAAAGGAGTGTTGCGCAAACGATACTCTACTCAGCTATTTATCTACTTTTCTTAGTTGGTCTTGGTGTCACAACGCTTGTGTTCATGCGCAAAGGCAACAACCCGATTGCTAATTTTTGGTATTTTGTGAGCACTCACGTTTTACAAAAGGATTTCAGTACATTTACTTCAAGAACGACTATTTGGCAGGCAGCTTTTACTCTGTTAGTCCAAAATCCTCGTGACTTGATATTTGGTTTAGGGTATAAAACTAGTATTAATATTTTTGCCACTTTTTATACGGCAACTGTTAATCAGGCTTTTGTTTTACGGACTAGTCATAATGGTTTTGTGGAAATTTTATTACGGCACGGGCTCATTGGGCTTTTGCTTTATGTAGGCGCCTTAGGAACATTTGTGTTCGCCTTTATAAAATTAATTATTAAGAAAAAATACCGCTTTTCTTTTCTTTATGGCTTGGCCGCTTGCGGTTTATTAGCCCATAGCTTTATGGAATCGACGATGTTTTTAAGTATCGGAATAAATAGCCTTTATATGACAATTGTATTTTTTATGCCGATTGTTACAGAAATTCAAAACCGCAAAATAAAAATTTTACATCAAGATTTAGTGACACTAGAC
>JAAZFO010000027.1 GCA_012511695.1 Erysipelotrichia bacterium
AAGACACTTGAGTTTTATATCTTAACATAAAAATTGTCATTAGTTGTAACTATAAAATCACTTTTATAACGGGGGATATAAATAATTATCCCTTCGCGATTGACGATTACTGGCCACCTTTTTCTTAGCTGAGTTGGCATTTTCCAATCAATAAATAAACGGCGCGCTGTCTTAGTGTAATATTTGATAATATATTCATCGTTTGCTTTTGCACTTCTGATTGTTAAGGGGTAGTCATCTATGCTGACATTTCGATTGCTCGTTTCACCGGTTAAATCAAGATAAAAATAGGGAGTATCGAGTTTATCTGGGCGTTTAAGAATATAGCTAAAACCTTCCTCTATTTTCGGAAGAGAAAAACTAAAAGTATCGTAGTGTTTTTGCAAGCTTCATCCATCGATCTAAACCGCGACATTTGCCTTTTTAGAAGCGGGAATTTTTCGGACTTCCAACCCTTGTTTTTTAGAGAGTTTAAAGTCAGGTTTAAGTTTTCTACCTTTAAATACAAGAGCGTATAAAAATTCATCTTCTTTTAACCTTAATATCGCTTTATTAGTCTCATATTTTTCGCGCTTAATTTTCGCAAACATCGCCTCAAGATTTTGATTTTTATCTCTTATTTCAGTCAAGTATTTTTCTCTTTGTTGAGGCGTTAGTTGTGCGACAATTTGATGGCGAATTCGATTGCGCAAATATTGCTCGGTGAGATTTGATTTATCAATAGCGTAAGGGACATTATGAGCGTGACAATATTCGACCAATTCCTCTTTAGAAAAAGTTAATAAAGGCCGTATGACACGGATATTGTTAATAATAGTCTTTTCCCTAATTCCAAAGTACGTCACGAGATTACGGCGCCTAATTTGCATTAAATAAGTCTCGATCAAGTCGTCTTGATGGTGGCCGACTAAGAGGCCGTCTAGTTGCCGCTTTTTAATGATTTTTTTAAAGAAAGTATATCGGATGTCGCGACATGCCTTTTCGATATTTTTACCCTTGAACGGTTCCAGGACTTTAAGGTGATGAAACTCGACTTTCTCGTTAGCGCAATAAGCTTTTAAATTTTCCTCTTCTAAGGTCGACTCTTTACGGAGATTATAATTGACATGAGCCACTTCGAAAATATAACCTTCATTTTTTAACATTGCAAAAAGCGCCATCGAGTCAGGACCGTAAGAACAACCGAGTAAATAACGGTGTTTTTTATTGAGGTTAAGCATCGCTACCATCTCGCTTTGGTAAGATTTGTGTATACACTGGAAAGTCTTTTTTAAACTTTTGAATAAAGGTGATTTCCACTAGTAAAACACGGTTGCCTAAACGGAGTTCTAAAATGTCGTATTCTTTGACTTCACTGGCCGGTTTAGCGACGCGATCATTAATCAAAACAAAGCCGCGTTCCGCTAAGGCTTTAGCGACAGTCCTTCTTTTGACTAACCCCGATAATTTAAGTACTAAATCTAACCGCATTTTACGCCCCTTCCTTCACCACAAAATGTTTTTTAATTTCTAATAAACTCTTTAGAATACTTTCTAAATCACTCATCCATTTAGAACGTTTAGTCAATTTAATCCTAAAGACATTATTAGCATAACTGATTTTTACTAAAGCCAAAAATGGAATTAAGGCTTCAAACAAAATATTACCAATTCCCCGGATATGAAGATATTCCTCTCCTAAAGTCATTTCCACAAAGCGTGGCTTTTCTTCTAATTTAAGAACTTTTGCTTCTTTTGTTAATAAATCGATGTCACGTTTTGTAAAAAGCATCTCTACTTCTTCTGGTAAACGCCCATAAATATCACGAGTTTTTTGTTTAATATATGCTAGGTCAAAAGGAGAAGGGGCATTAAGAATTTCTTGATATAGTTCAATTTTATCACTCCCTTTAGCGTAGGAGTTAGGAATATAAGCATCAATATTAAAGGTCGGATTAAATTCAATCGCTTCCGGCTCTATAGCGGTGCCATTCATTTTTTCTTTAATAGCTTCGTTGAGTAACTTAACATACATATCTAAGCCGATAGAATCGATATAGCCAGCTTGTTCGGGTCCTAAGATATCACCCGCTCCTCGAATCATCAAGTCGCGTTGAGCGATCTTATAGCCACTCCCTAATTGGGTGAAGTCTTGTAGAGCTTTTAAGCGCTTTTTCGCCTTTTCGTTAAGAATCTTATAAGGGCTATACATTAAATAAGCGTAGGCAAGACGAGATGATCTCCCAACACGGCCTTTTATTTGATAAAGCTGTGACAATCCATATTTTTCACTATCTTCAACGATGATCATATTAGCGTTTGGGACATCGATGCCATTTTCAATAATAGAAGTCGCCACTAAAACATCGATTTCCCCTTCATAAAAGCGCATCATCACATCTTCGATATCTTCTCTTTTCATCTGGCCGTGAGCCGCCCCGATAGTAATATGAGGTATCATTTTTTGCAATTGTGATACGCGGTTATATAAAGTGGCGATATTATTGTGCATAAAAAAGACTTGTCCTTGGCGGCCGATTTCTCTTTCGATGAGCTCTTTAGCGATGTCTAGTTTAAAAGGAGTAACATACGTTTGAATAGGCATCCTATCTCGTGGTGGCGTATCGATTTTAGACATACTTCTCACCCCGATTAGTGAAATTTGTAATGTCCGGGGAATCGGTGTGGCCGTTAGCGTCAAAACATCGATATCTTTTTTTAACTCTTTAATCTTTTCTTTTTGTTCGACTCCAAAGCGCTGTTCTTCGTCGATAATTAATAAACCTAAATCGTTAAAACTCATCTCTTTAGACAACAACCGATGTGTTCCGATAATTAAATGGGCTTGACCACTGGCGACTTTTTTAAAATATTGCCTTTGTCGAGATAGCGGTATTAAACGTGAAAAGATAACGGCTTTAACATCAAAGCCATCAAAGCGTTCACGCGCTAATTCATAATGTTGTCTCGCCAATAAAGTCGTCGGACATAAAATCGCCACTTGCTTACCAGAAAGAATCGCCTTAAAAGCAGCGCGAAAAGCTACTTCTGTTTTGCCAAAGCCGACATCACCGCACAATAAGCGATCCATCGGTGTAGGCGATTCCATATCACTTTTTATTTCGTCTAACGCTCTTTGTTGGTCGCTAGTTAAAGGATAGGCAAAGCCTTCTTCAAATTGTCTTTGAAACTCATCATCTTTTTGAAAAGCAAAACCCTTAGTTTTACTCCGTTCTATATATAAATGCATTAAGCGTTCCGCTAATTCGTTAACTCTAGCTTTAGCTTTCTTTTTAGTGTTTTCCCAATCTTTACTATGTAAACGCGAAAGTCGGGGTGCCGTTCCTTCTTTGCCGAGATATTTTCTTACTAATTGAAACTGAGCAAGGGGGATATATAAAAACTCATTACCCCAATAAGCGATCTTTAAATAGTCCTTATGTAGGCCATCAACTTCTAAGGTTTGTAAGGCGATAAATTGCCCGATACCTTGATATTCATGGACGATATAGTCTCCGGGTTCTAATTCTTCATAGCTTTTTAAAATAGTCGCCTCTTTAAAGCGATGATCAAAACGGGCCAAGCGCACCTTTTGATTAAATAGTTCCGCACTTGTTAAATAAACGATCTTTTCTTCATTTAAGACAAAACCACTTTCAAGAGGGACTGAAGTAATGCCGACTAAGGCTTTGTTAGGGAGATCAAAATCAGTGACGGCTTGATAAGTCACTTTTTCCTTTTTTAATAATTGTTTAATCGTTACTAGATGATCTTTATTAGTTAAAGATAAGACTACTTTAAATTCGTCATCTAAATAAGAAGTAATAATTTGAAAAGCATCATTTGTCTTACTCGCTTGAAAAGGAACATTGCGGACACCAAAAGATAGGGCTTCAGGATTATCAACAAAAGCACTAGTCGTAATGTGAGCCTGGAACTTTACTAAACGAAAGATATCTTGATAAATTTCTAAGCGTGGTAAGGCTTTAGCATTTTCATATAATTCCATTAAATAAGCGTGGGCATCATTTTGTAATAATTCATGGGAATTTTTTAATGAATTCGTATCGACAAAAACCTTAGTAAAATTTTGACAATAGTCAAAAATCGAATAATGGTTGCTAGACAAAAAGCCGTAATACTTATATAACTGCTCATCGATTTGGCCGTCATTAATTAAAAAAGCAACTTCATCGACATTGTCTCGTAATTTTTCAAAAGCCGTTAGTGATAAAACTTCTTGGCTATTTTCTAAAGCGGCGTGAAGCTTTTCTGTACTTTCTTTTTTATCTTTCTCGCTGAGCAAGATATCGCTCGCTGGTAAAATGGTTACTTCCTTTATCTCTTCAATTGATGTTTGCTTTGCTAAATCAAAAAAGCGGATACTTTCAATTTCCTCATCAAAAAATTCAACTCTAACGGGAAAATCATGATTGACAGAAAAGATATCTAAGATATCGCCTCTAATCGCAAATTGTAATGATTGGTCGACTTTATTAACAAAAGTATAACCACTAGTTATTAGTTTTGTGCGAATATCCTTTAGTTTATAGTTTTGACCTTTTATTAATGAAAAGGTTCTACTCTTAAATAAACTAGGCGCGGGCAAATAACGCGTCGCACTCGCTAAGTTAGCGACGACAATAATATCCTCGCGGTTAATAATCGCATTTAAAGTATATAAACGAGCCGCGGCCATCTCTTTAGATTGGGCAATAGTTTCCGCGCGGATTAATTCATCGTTAGGAAATAAATAAAGATCGTCTTTTGCTAAAAACAATTGCAGCGCAGAAAAAATTTGTTGCGCTTTATAAAAGTTGGAAGCCACGAGTAAATATGAGCCTTTTTTAGCTTTATAGGCGGTAGCCACTAGTAGGGCAATTCCATAAATATCATCGACGACAAAATGACCCTTTTTCGTTAAGAATAGGGGGGTGATCCGGTTGTTTTTCAAGAGGTCAAAAAGGTTCAAATTACTACCCCTTTGCTAGTTGAACTTGTTCATCGCCCGCTCAAAATCAAACTTGAGCGCCTCCTTAATAGCGCGGACAGCCTTGTCCACTCCTTCTTCAATCAACGGCAATTCATCTCTTAGTGGTTTTGATAAGACGTAGTCAGAGCCTTCATTTTCTAAAGGCTCACCGATACCGATGCGGATGCGCTTGATTTCTGCGGTTGCTAAACAGTCAATGATGTTTTGCATGCCGTGATGTCCACCAGCAGATCCATTTTTTTTCAATTTAATTTCACCGGGAGAAAAAGCCATATCGTCATAAATAACGATGATGTTTTCAAGAGGGATTTTAAAATAATGGACGACTTGTTGGACGGCATTTCCTGATAAATTCATAAAAGTTGTCGGTTTAAATAACATCACATCTTCATCAAAGATGAATCCACGTCCTAATAAGCCACGAAACACTTCTTTATTAACGTCAATTTCTGCTTGATCACTCAAGCGGTCAATCGCCATAAAGCCGAGGTTGTGGCGGGTGTTTTTATATTTCTTCCCAGGATTACCTAAACCAACAATTAGTTTCATAAATTATCGCGATAATTATACCAACAATATCACGATTAACAAAATAATAATACTTCATTTATGCGACTAAGTTAGATATACTTTTGTGGTATGAAAATTAAAGCTTGGTTTAGAAAGTTTATCGCCGGGTTAGCAATTGGAGTTGGCGCTGCTGTTCCTGGAGTATCTGGAGCCGCTGTTGCCGTCATCTTCCACGTTTACGAAGATATCATATCCGCCGTTAATAATTTTAGAAAAAAATTTGGGTGGGCCTTAACAATTCTCGTTCCCATATTATTAGGCGTCGCGATTGCTGTTGCTATTTGCGTCGTCGTCTTTTCTTATGCTTTTGAACACTTAATGTTTGTACTTATCAGCTCTTTTGCGGGCTTTTTAATCGGCTCATTGCCGGGGATTACCGATGAAGTTAAAGGGGTCAAAGTCGATAAACAAAACCTTTTATTTTTAATTATTGGCTTTGGTTTTGTCAGTATGCTCGGCGTTCTCAGTGTTGTTGCCGGTCTTTATAACTTTGGAGCGGCCGAGGCATTTTTAACGATGCCCTGGTGGCTATATTTAGTTTTAATTCCCGTGGGCGCGATTGCGGCGGTTGCTTTAATCGTTCCTGGGTTATCGGGATCATTTTTATTATTACTCTTAGGTTTTTATCGCCCATTAGTCGATACGACTGTTGCCTGGACTAAAGAAATTTTAGGTATAGGCGGCCCCGCATCACTAGTTAATGTTTTCCCCTTACTCGGGATGACTGGCTTTTTTGCAATCGGTTGCTTAATCGGTGTCATTTTAGCGGCGCGCATTATGGACAACTGATTAAAAAAATATCGTCACCAGACTTTCTTTACTTTGATCGGTTTTGTCTTAGGTTCGATCGTCATTATCTATTTTAATTACGACATCTTTAATTATTATCGTGTTTGGATTAATCCGAGCTTAGGTGATACTTTTAATATCCATCCTCTCATGCCATTTTATCTTGAAATGCTCGTCGCTTTAGTCGCTTTAGTGGGCACCGCCCTTTTAAGCCGTTTATTAGTTAAAAAAGAAAGAAAACATCATTTAGAAATTCAAAAGTCAGAAATGAGGGAAGAAACAATGATTGAAATTAAATTTGAAGTCGAAAAATATCGCAGTGCTGCCTATGATGGCGATCAACTAGTTGGAATGGCGGAATTTTCTGTTGCTAACGATGTTTGGACGATTACTCATGCTGAGACTGATCCCAATTACGGTGGTCAAGGTATCGGTAAAAACTTAATCAAATGTTTAGTCTTAGAGGCGAGATTGTCGGAAGTTAAGATTGTTCCGCTTTGCTCATTTGCCATTACAGAATTTGATAAAAATCCAGATTATCGAGATGTCATCCAAGCTTAGGTTTACTAATTATATTTTTACCAAGATAAAATCGCGTTAAAATAAAAGCGTGAGAAACTATTTAGCCACGCAGTTTAACTCTTCTTTTGGTCACTTTCCACAAAAGTTTTTTACTGTCGGGGGCAGATTTGAAATTCTTGGCAATCATACCGACCATCAAGGCGGTCTCTGTCTAGCGGCCACCGCTGACTTAGTTCTTTTTGGTGCCGTGCGCAGACGCACTGACTTACATGTCACTATTTATAGTGAAGGTTTTTTATCGACTTATGTTGACTTAACTAATTTAAATAAACAAAAAGATGAAATCGGAAAAACAGCGGCTTTAATTCGCGGAATAGCCGCCTATATAAAAAAGCAAGGTTATCAAATCGGAGGCTTAGAAATTTATCTTAAAAGCCAAATTCCTAGTGGCGCTGGTATTGCTAGTAGTGCCGCTTTTGAGCTTTTTATAGCCACGGCATTAAATCACTTATTCAATGAGCAAAAAATTGATTTATTAAGTCTTTGTAAGGCCGGACAGTTTGCCGAAAATATATATTATGAAAAGCTGTCTGGTTTACTCGATCAAATCGGAGTGGCTTTTGGGGGATTAATGTGTCTTGATTTTAATGATATAAACAGTCCAAAAATTGAAAAATTAGCCTGTGATTTTTCTGGTTACCAATTTGTGATCGTTAATACTAAAAGAAATCACACTCATTTATCACCTTTATATGAAGCGATCGTTAATGATATGCGTCAAGTAGCCCTTTATTTTAATAAACACTCCTTAAATGAAGTAAATGAAAAACAACTTTATCTTTATAAAAAAGACATCATAAATAAACTCGGCCTGTTGCCTTACTCTAGAGCAAAGCATTATTTTCAAGAAAATATTCGCGTTAAGAAAGGGTGCTTAGCCCTTAAAAATCAAGATATACCTTCGCTCATCACCTTAATGAATGAATCGTGTCTTTCTTCGACAAATTTATTGCAAAATATGTATGTTGATAGCATGAAAGGCTCTCCCCTTGAAGCTTGTGAATTAATAAAAGAGGCTTCTAAACAAAAAGCTGGCGTTAAAATTAATGGAGGCGGCTTTGCGGGTTCGGTTATCGCCTTAGTCCCAAATCGTTATTTAGATGATGTCGTTTATCTATGTCAAAAAGAGTATGGCGAAAATAATGTCTATTTAGTTAATGTTCACCCTCTTATCCCTAGTGAGTTAATTTAAAGATTAACCGAGTTTTAATCTCTTTTGATAAATGCGATAAATTCTAACGGTCGCAAATGACTTTAAATTATAAGTCGGTGTCGCAAAGGCAAAAAACGCTAAGGTGCGATAACGGATCTTATTGTACAATTTTTTATCATGTTTTTTTAAGGCTTTAAAGAAGTCTTTATACGCTTTTTTGCGGACTTTTTTATTATCCTTAACGCCGAAGATCGTCATAATAGTGACGCTACACATAATCATCAGCCAACTGATCATATATCGATAAAGAGGCTTCGGAAACTTCTTTAATTCATCTAAAGAATAAGCTTCAAAGATGATTTTATAAACGCGCATTTGTTGCTCATAACGCTTACACATCGTCGCATAGTTAATCGATTGGTCATCGCGACCGATAAAGTAATGGTATAAATCGATATCGTGATAAAAGATATTGTTCATATATGGAAACGGGACATAGGCATAAATATCATCGACATAAAAAGTATGGTTTGGTAAGACCATTTTTGATTCTTTTAACTTATCGAGCCGATACATCAAAGAGTGCATTAATAAAACGGTGTCGAGTTTAAACTTGGACATATCTTTCCACTGCATGACTTTTCCCGCTTCTAAGCAATCGCGGTAATGCATGACGTATTGAGAATTATCTCTTACGCGCTCATACACATAATTATTAATATATAAATCAATTTCTAAGCCTTCTTTTAAGTGTTTTTTAATAAGGGCTACCATCTCTAAAACATCTTTAGTTTCAATCCAGTCATCGCTATCGACAACTTTATAATATAAACCCGTCGCATTAGCGATACCCGCCATCACTCCAGATCCATGACCGCCGTTTTCTTTGTGGATAGCTCTGACGATTGTCGGAAATTTATTTTCATATTCAGTGGCGATATCGCCGGTAGCGTCGGTGGAGCCATCATTAACAATGATGACTTCGATATCGTCGCCCGCCGCCACGAGATAATCAAGACAGTGACGCATGTAGTCTTGTGAATTATAGGATGGGACCGTAAAAGTAATATATTTCATAAATTTCTCCTCTTTTAAATTATTTCCATATTTAAATACCCAAGCAAAATTAATAAACTACTCAGTTAGTAGTGAGGTGACTAGTTGGAGGGCTTTTTCGACGATGACATCCATGTTGTAATAAGCATAAGTCCCGAGACGTCCACCGAATGAGATATTTTCTCTTTCTAGGGCTAATTTAACATATCGCGCATATAAAGCGCTATTTTTTTCATCATTAATTGGATAGTAGGCTTCGTCTCCTACTCGCCAAGCAGAAGAATATTCTTTAGTGATGACAGTTTTTTCATGTTTAAGACCAGGCTCAAAATATTGGTGTTCAACAATCCGGGTGTACGGTATTTCATATTCCGTGTAATTAATAACAGCATGACCTTGATAATCGGGTTGATCGATGACTTCTTCTACAAATCTTAAGGACCGCCATTCTAAAGCGCCGAACTCATACTCAAAGAAACGATCGATTTCACCGGTATAGATGATGTGTTTGGCTTTTTTATCTAAAGCTTGACGGTTGTTTATATAATCGGTGTTAAGGCGCACATCGATACCTTGTAACATCTTTTCAATAATCGCCGTATAGCCCCCAATAGGGATACCTTGATAAGCGTCATTAAAATAATTGTTATCGTACGTATAACGCACGGGGAGGCGCGAAATAATAAAGGGCGGTAGTTCATCACAAGCTTTGCCCCATTGTTTTTGGGTATATCCTTTGATGAGCATTTCATAAATCGTCGTTCCGACCATAGAAATGGCTTTTTCTTCAAGATTTTTTGGCGCAATGATATTCGCCTCTTTAATTTCTTTTTCGATGCGAGCTTTGGCTTCTGAGGGGCTTTTTACACCGAAAACTTGTTCAAAGGTATGCATATTAAAGGGTAAGTTGTAATACTTGCCTTTATAGTAAGCTAAAGGCATATTAATAAAATCATTAAAAGTCGCGAATTGATTAACATAGTCCCAAACTTCTTTTTTGTTCGTATGAAAAATATGGGGGCCATATTTATGGACTTGGATGCCCAAAACTTCTTCAGTATAAATATTTCCAGCGAGATGGCTTCTTTTTTCGACCACTAAAACACGGTGACCTTTTTTATGTAATTCATGAGCGACAATCGCGCCGAATAAACCGGCGCCGACAACTAAATAATCATACTCATTTATCATGGACATATTATACAGTAAGAAGAAACATTTAAAACCTTCAGTTTTCGTATTGACAAGTTCGCATACGAACTCCATAATATTAGGCATATGACTAAAAAAAATTTAACCCTTACAAAAAGGGAAGAAATATTCTTCCGCCTCAAATATATTACCAAGCAATTCAGAGCGGATTTTCAAGCCCGTCTTAATGATTATGGCTTAACCGCTCAGCAGGGAAGAGTTCTCTTCTTCATTAACTTCCGAAAATCAAATAATCTCACCACTCGATTAGTCGATATTGAAAAACGCTTTAATTTAACGAAATCAACGGTTCATGGTTTAGTCACTAGAATGATTAAGGCAAATTTTTTATTTAAAGTTCGCTATACCCTTGAATTAACTGATTACTCAAAAAGTATTATCCACGTCGTTAAAGAGAAGCGGAAGGAATGCTTAGAAAATTTTTTCCAAAATCTCACCGATGACGAAACGAGTACCTTATCGACTCTCTTAAATAAAATATGTGTAGACCCAGAAGTAAAGGAGGCCAACAAATAATGATTAAATCGATGACTAAAGTTTTCAAAAGTATTAAAGATTATAAAAAATATGCAATTATTACTCCTTTATTTATCGTGGGTGAAACGGCCGTGGAGTGCACTTTACCATTTTTTATGTCTGTCTTTGTCGGCAAAATTGAAAACATCACTCACATCTCTGAACTCCTCCCTTACTTTTTAATTCTTATAGCCCTGACAGCGGTTTCGGTTACGTGCGGTATTCTCGGGGGTAGATATGCTT
>JAAZFO010000210.1 GCA_012511695.1 Erysipelotrichia bacterium
ATTTTACTAAGTAGAGAGGTTTAAGTATGCGTAAATTATTAATCGTTGTCGACTATCAAAATGATTTTATTGAAGGAGCACTAGGTTTTGCCGAAGCCGAAGGAATCGCCCCTGCGATCATCGCACTGATCGAAGATTTTAAACGCTCAGGGGACGATGTGGTTTTTACGATGGATACCCATCAAAGCGATTACTTAAAAACGACTGAAGGCCATTATTTACCAGTAGAACATTGCATCAAAGGAGAAAAAGGGTGGGAATTACATCCGAGTATCAAAAGTTTGGTCGGCGATCACTTAGTGATGGAAAAACCGGGCTTTGGAAGTGCTGAATTAGGTCACTATCTTGAAAAAAATCATTATGATGAGATATATTTATGCGGGCTAGTCAGTGATATCTGTGTGTTCACTAATGCCCTTATTGCTAAAACTTTTGCTGGCGTGCACACTAAAGTAAAAGTTGTTCGCGTCGCTACTTTATCGTCTGATCTAGCGATACAGGAAAAATCTTTTGAGATGTTAAAACATCTTCATGTCGAAATTATTTAAAAAGGGGAAACAGCATTTATGAAAAACTTAGTTTATATTCAATCTGGTGGTCCGACCTCCGTTATTAATTCTTCGCTTTATGGAGCGATTAAAGAAGCTAAAAAACATCCGACACTAATCGGTCACATTTATGGTTCTCGTTATGGCATTGAAGGCTTAATCGATGATAATCTCATTGATTTAGGCTTAGAAGATGATGAGCAAATTGAATTACTTCTCCAAACTCCAGGGAGTATTTTAGGGACGACACGTAAAAAGTTGCCCAAAGATATTCATACTGTCGAATATACAAAAATCATTGACACTATCAAAAAACATAATATCGGCTATGTCTTAATCAATGGCGGTAATGACTCGATGGATACGTGTCATAAAATTGCCACGTTAGTCGAGGAGTTAGGTATTAATGATGTTAAAGTTATCGGCGTGCCAAAAACGATTGATAACGATTTAGCGTGTACCGATCACTCATTAGGCTTTCCGAGTGCCGCTAAATATGTGATGAATGCGGTGAATGCCTTTAGTGTTGATGCGGGCTGCTTTAAAAAGGGCAAAGTCCATGTGGTGGAAATTATGGGACGGAGTGCAGGTTGGTTGACCGCTGCTGTTGATTTATTGCCGCCAGAAACTAGACCACATCTAATTTACATACCGGAAATTCCATTTGATTTAGAACAATTTTTAGTCGATGTTAAAAAAGTCTACGCCGAAAAAGGTTTTGCGCTCGTCGCTATCAGCGAAGGTTTACAATTTGAAAGAGATATGAGCAATGTCCGCGTCGATGGTTTCGGTCACGTCCAACTCGGCGGAGCGGCCAGTGAACTGTGCCGCATTATCGAGTCGCGTTTAGATTTGCCGACACGAGCGATTGAATTTTCAATTGTCCAGAGAGCTTTTCCGAGTTTTGTTTCTTTAATTGATCGCAAAGAAGCGATTAATACTGGTAAAAAAGCTGTTCAAGCCGCCCTCAAAGGCATCACTGGCAAAATGATTACTTTTGAAAGAGTGAGTCAAAATCCTTATAAAATTAAATATTTATTAGCCCCATTAGATAAAGTGGCTAATGCTGTCAGCCATGTCACCCCTGATATGATCGTTGACAATACGCGCATGAGCGATAAATTTAGAGACTATCTCCGCCCCTTAGTCGTCGGTGAAGTCAAGCTGGTTTATAAAGATGGCCTGGCGCCAGTGACCGTTTTAAAACACCATAAAGTGAAATAATGAAAAATTTTTGGACAAAAGAAATCGAATATAAAGCGGCGGTCATCTCTTCTTTGATGACGCTATTAGTTTTCTTATGCACCGCTGTTTTCTTTTGGTTTGGCCGTTATGAAATTCCTTTAGCGGCACTACTCGGCGGCGCAGTTGTCATCGCCTCTTGGTTATTACTACTTAAAAACAAAAAAAGGCAAAGTAAAAGTATCTTTGCTGATATTTTCTTAATTTATTTTCGTTTAATAGTCATCGGCTTATTAGCTGGTTTATTTGCTTTTTTGCAACTTAAATTATCGATAATTATCGTCTCGCCAATTTTCTTAGTTGTCTTTTATTCAATCATCTCGTTAGTCAGTCTAATCGCTTATTGGAAAAAGGAAGCTGACAATGTTTGATAATTTTTTCACCCTTGATATTTCTGCGGAAGTCATCGCTTCTTTAATAGTGATGATGATTCTCGCCGTTATCGCTATAGCAATCGGTTACAAGGCGAAACGTCAAGACCCTTTAAAAAAGCCAAAAGGCTTATTCTTAATTGCCGAAATCGGCGTGAAGTTTTTTGATAATCTCTCGCAAGAATTAGTCGGTCCCGGCTTACCGTATTTCGGTGGAATAATTATGGGTATCGGTAGTTATTTATTTATGACTATGTTATTCGGGATGACTGGCTTACCTTCTCCAGCGGCTAGTATGGCGATTCCTTTGTCGCTTGGATTAACGACTTTTTTGTTAATTCACTTAACTTCCGCAAGGTTTACTAAACTGGCATATTTTAAACGGTATGTCGATCCTATCCCTGTGCTTTTGCCGGTTAACTTGTTGTCGATGTGGGCGCCACTTTTGTCGTTAACTCTCCGTATTTTTGGTAATGTAATAGCTGGGTGGACGATTTTAACGATTGTGGAAGTAGCCTTAAAGGATCTGGCAGCGATCATCACTTCTTTGATCCCTTTTATTAATCATCCGTTTTATTTAGAAGTACTAATCGTTCCTTTACCGAGAGCCATTCTTTCGCTTTACTTCGATATATTTTCTAGCTTTATTCAAACTTCGGTATTTATTCTTTTAACTTTAATATTTATCGGTCAAGAAATTCCAGAACAATACAGTATAAATACTTTAGAAAGGAGGAGTTGATATGACAAATGCTTTAGCAGCCGCCATTGCTATTTGGGGAGTAATTCCAAGTGCTATTGGTGAAGGCTGGATATGTAGTCGCGTCATCGACGGGATGTCAAGAAATCCAGAGATGTATACTAAATTAAGGACGACGATGATTTTAGCTTGTGCGCTAGTTGAGACGACAGCGATTTACTCACTACTCATCTCGTTATTAATTTTATTTGTTGGATAAGGAGGAATATTTATGGGCGATATCGGTGAAACCATTGGTACAATTGCAGAGAAATTAGTTCCAAATCTGTTGTCTTTTGTCATTCAGCTTATCTCATTCATTATTCTTATAGTGATCATCTTTTTCGTTGCTTATAAGCCCGTTAAACGCGTCCTTAAAGAACGCGCTGATCACGTTGAGACGGAAATTAAAGATGCTGATGAACAGCGGGTAGTCGCCTCTGCTGATGTTAAAGAAGCTAAGGCTATCTTAGCGGACTCTAAAGTGCAAGCGAGCGCGATTATTAAACAAGCTGAATTAAAAGGAGAAAGTCGGGCAGAAGCGATTTTAATTGCCGCCAAACTCGAGGCAAAAACTATGCTTGCACAAGCCCAAAACGACATCGTCCAAGCCAAGGAAGAGGCCTTGGAAAATATTAGAAATGAAATGGTTAACGTTGCGTTAGCAGCTTCTAAAGAAATTTTAAAGCGCGAAATTAATGTGACTGATAACCAACGCTTAGCGGAGGATTTTGCGAAACGCTTAAATTAATTATGAAAGAAGTGGCTTTAAATTATGCGCAGGCTTTGTATAGCCTTGCTAAAGAAGAAAAGAGCATTAAAGAGTGGGGTGAACAAGGACAACTAGTCATCGAACTGTTCAGTGACAATAGTGATTTACTCTTACTTTTAGATTCTCGTTTTTTAACGATTGCTGAAAGAAAAAATCATGCGGAAATGATCTTCAAAAATTTTGCCACCTCGATTATTGATTTCATTAAAGTCATTATCGATTATCACCGGTTACCGATTATCGTCGATATCTTTCAAGCCTTTATTTCTTTATGTTATGAAGCGCAAGGCATCTTACAAGGAAGGCTTTATTCCGCTTTTGACTTAGAAAAGGGCGTCATTCAACTAGTCGAAGAAACAAATAGCCGCCTACAAAAGCGTAAAGTCGCCCTTAAATTACGTCTCGATCCCACATTGATCGGGGGCGTAAAAGTCGTTATTAACGGCCACGTTTACGACGACACAATCAAAAATCAACTTGAAAAAATGGAGCTCAGTCTCTTGACAAAGGAGAGCGAATATGAAAATTAACACTCATGAGATCAGCGCTCTTATCAAAGCGCAAATCAAAAAATATCGCCATAAAATCGCCAGCACTAATGTCGGTAATGTCATCTCTGTTGGTGATGGAATTGCCCACATTTATGGCTTAGATAAAGCCATGTTGGGTGAACTTTTGCTCTTTGCAAATGGTGTTTATGGGATGGTGATGAATTTAAACGCTGACAGTGTAGGCGCGGTCATTATGGGTGAAGATGCCTCGGTTAAAGAAGGCGATTTAGTCGAGCGCACTGAAATGGTGATGGAAGTCCCAGTCGGGGAAGGCTTGCTCGGGCGCGTTGTCAACTCTTTAGGGCAAGCGATTGATGGTTTGGGAGAGATTAAATTTACAAAACGGCGACCGATCGAAGTCATCGCTCCCGGCATTATGGAAAGAGAGAGTGTCAATACTCCTTTAGAAACCGGCATTACGATGATCGATGCTCTGACCCCAATTGGTCGTGGGCAAAGAGAATTAATTATCGGCGACCGCCAAACCGGTAAAACCGCGATCGCAATCGATACGATTATTAACCAACGCGATAAAGATGTTATTTGTATTTATGTCGCCATTGGGCAAAAAAATTCTACAGTTGCCCATATCGTTGAAAGATTAAAAAGACATAAAGCGTTGAGCTATACGACGATTGTGAGTGCTTCCGCTAGTGAAGCGGCCCCACTGCAATACATCGCTCCTTATGCCGGCTGTGCGATGGCGGAACAATTTATGCATGCCGGTAAAGATGTACTCATCGTTTACGATGATTTGAGTAAACACGCGGTTAGTTATCGAGCCTTGTCTTTACTCCTTAAGCGTTCACCCGGTAGAGAAGCTTATCCTGGCGATGTTTTCTATTTGCATTCGCGTTTATTAGAAAGGGCATGTAAACTCGCCCCTAGTCATGGTGGCGGTTCGATTACCGCTTTACCGATCGTTGAAACTCAAGCGGGTGATATCAGTGCTTATATTCCGACAAACGTCATTTCGATTACCGATGGCCAAATATTTTTAACGACCGATTTATTTAATGCCGGTCAAAGACCCGCTATCGACAGTGGTCTTTCGGTTTCTCGAGTTGGAGGCGACGCTCAATTTACGGCGATGAAACAAGTCGCGAGTTCTTTAAAAATCGAATTAGCCTCTTATTTAGAAATGAAATCATTTGCCCAATTCGGGAGTGATTTAGATGCTGCCACTTTAGCGATTTTAAATCACGGCGAAGCTTTGATGAGTGTCTTAAAACAAGATCAATACGCAGTGAAACAACTCGATCGACAAGTGTTTGACTTATATGCTGCTAAAAATAATTTCTTAGATTTTATTGATAAAGATCAAATCAGACAAAAACTCGATGAGGCTTATGCCGTCTTTAAAGCGGTCCATCAAAGTGTTTTAAATAATATTAATAAACACAAGACTATTTCTCCAGAAGATGAACTACTCCTTAAACACGAACTTAAAATATTTTTTGAAAGTGGACAATAATTATTATGGCCCAAGCAGTTACTCGGATTAAAAAAAGAATCAAAGTCGTCCAAGGCTCTTATAAAATAACTTCGACGATGAAGCTGGTGTCTACAGTTAAGTTAAAAAGGTGGAAAGACAAGATGTTAGCTTTTAAGGATTACTCTCAACAAATCGATGAGTTATCCTCGTTAGTTTTTTCTTGTGCCACCCCTAAAGATAATCACTTTTTTACGAATAACAGCGCCACAAAAAAATTATTCATCATCATCGCTTCTTCATTAGGGCTATGCGGTAGTTACAATAATAATATTTTCCGTTTAGTCGATGAGACGGAGATCAAACCAGAAGATGATGTCATTTTACTCGGTAAAAAAGTCCAAAACCGTTATCAGAATAACGAGTGGCAAAAAATTGACACTTTCAAAGATTATTCTACAGTTAAAGACGAGGAGTTAATCGCGGACATCAGTGATTTTGTTTATACGGCTTATCAGCAAAAACACTATAGTGAAGTCCATTTAATTTATACGACTTATATAAATACTTTATTATTTCGCGCTACCGATTACTTAGTTTTACCCCTTAAAAAAGTTGTGGATAAGGAAATAGTCTACCCGCCAATTATGGAACCCGACCCCCAAACACTAGGGGAAGCTTTAATTCCTTTATATTTAAAAAATACAATTTATGCGAAATTTTTAGAGAGTGAAGTTTGCGAACATGCCGCGCGCTCTAATGCTATGGATAATGCCACTAAAAATGCTGAAGAATTATTTGAAGAACTGAGCATCCAATTCAATAAAGCACGTCAAAGTGCGATCACCCAAGAGATCACCGAAATCGTCGGTGCAGCTAATACCTAAAGGAGGAAGAAAATATGGAAAATAAAATCATTGGTACAATCAAACAAGTCGTTGGGCCAATTGTTGATGTGCAATTTAAAAATCAACGTTTACCTGAATTACTTACCGCCTTAATAATTCCGCTTGAAAAAAAAGGTTCTTTAACAGTTGAAGTCATGCAACATATCGGCGACGATATCGTCAGATGTGTCTCAATGGGAGCTACTGAAGGGCTCACTCGTGGGATGGAAGTTATTTCTACTGAAGGACCAATTCGTGTACCCGTAGGTAGAGAAACATTAGGAAGAATGTTTAATGTTCTCGGGGAACCAATCGACGATAAACCCCCTTTAGACAAAGCTAAAAAAGAATCAATCCACCGGCAGCCACCTAAATTTAAAGAACAAGCTGTCAAAATTGAAATTTTTGAAACCGGGATTAAAGTAATCGATTTATTGTGCCCTTATGTTAAGGGTGGCAAAATCGGCTTATTCGGTGGGGCTGGAGTTGGTAAAACTGTTTTAATTCAAGAGTTGATCAATAATATCGCCAATGTTAAAGGCGGAATCTCAGTTTTTGCGGGCGTTGGCGAAAGAAGTCGTGAAGGTAATGACTTATATTTTGAAATGGCCAAAACAGGGGTTCTCGATAAAACCGCTTTAGTTTTCGGACAGATGAATGAACCACCAGGAGCGCGGATGCGCGTCGGGCTAAGTGCTCTGACTATGGCGGAATATTTCCGCGATGAAGAAAAAACTGACGTCTTACTTTTTATCGATAATATTTTTAGATTCACACAAGCTGGTAGTGAAGTGTCAGCCCTTTTAGGGCGGATGCCTTCTGCGGTTGGCTATCAACCAACTCTGGCAACGGAAATGGGGCAGCTGCAAGAAAGAATTACGTCGACTAAAGATGGCTCGATCACTTCAGTGCAAGCTATTTATGTCCCTGCTGATGATTTAACTGATCCCGCTCCAGCAACGACATTTTCACACTTAGATGCTAAAACCGTTTTAGATCGAAATATCGCTTCTTTAGGTATTTATCCAGCAGTCGATCCCCTCAATTCTACTTCCACTGCTTTAGAAGTGGAATTTGTTGGTCAAGACCATTATAAAACGGCACGCCGTGTCATCGAAACTTTAGAAAAGTATAAAGAGCTGAGTGATATTATCGCTATTTTAGGGCTCGATGAATTGAGCGAGGAAGATAAAATAATCGTCGCCAGAGCAAGAAGGCTCCGCAATTTCTTATCGCAGCCTTTCCATGTCGCTAGCCGCTGCAGTGGTATCGAAGGCATTTTTGTTAAGCGTGAAGATACAGTGCGTAGCTTTAAAGCAATTTTAGATGGCGAAGTCGATCACCTTCCAGAAGTAGCTTTTCTTTACGTCGGCACTATTGATGAAGTCAAAAGAAAAGCGGAGATGACCCAATAATGAAAAGCTTTTTGCTCTACATTCATACACCTTTCAGTCGTTATTACAGTGGCTACGTCCAGGAAATTATTGTCGCTACTGACGAATATGTGCTCGGCATTTTACCTGATCACGCCCCTTTAGTGGCCAAAGTAAAAATCTCAAAATTAGTCATTGTCACCGCTAATAACCGCGACACCTATGCAGTTGGTGAAGGACTACTAAATGTCAAAAAAGATGAAGTCGTTTTACTCGTCGAAAGTATTGAAAGTAAGCGTGAAATCGATATCGATCGCGCTAAACTCGCTAAAGATAAGGCCATTAATAAACTAAAAGATAGTTATAATATAGATAAAGAAAAAGTTCAAAAAGCATTAGCTAGAGCGAATAATCGCATCAGCGTTTACGAAAACGAATAGGAGGAATGGTATGCACCCTTGGCACGATGGTAAACCAAACCGCGTGAGCACTAAACAGTTTTTAGCCTTAATTGAAATATCTAAAGGGAGTAAAAACAAATACGAAGTAGATAAAGAAACTGGTCTACTCATCTTAGATAGAGTTCTTTTTACGAGTACTCATTATCCGCAAAATTATGGGTTCATTCCTTTGACATACGGCGAAGATTTTGATCCGCTTGATGTCTTGGTTTTGTGCTCAGAAGCCATTGTGCCGATGAGCTTTGTTGAATGTATTCCAATCGGCGTCTTAACGATGAC
>JAAZFO010000211.1 GCA_012511695.1 Erysipelotrichia bacterium
AATAAGCACTGTGTGATTTAATAAATTGTTTAGTGGCAGCACTACCATCAGTGGGATTGTCTGGTGAATTCAAACCTTTAACCGCTTCTTTTAAAGTGGCTTCACTGAAGGGATTATCAGAAATTTTGTGAGCGGTAACGGCATTATAATTACCGAAGACGCTAACAGAATATTGATAGAGCAGTTCATCTAAAACATCAGAAGCAAGAGTCCCGTCACGAATTAAATCATAGATATCTTTAAAACTATTGTTGTAAATATCTGTGGCCCCATCTTCTACCTTAACGACCGGAGAGTTGTCGTCGTAACCAGTGGGTTTAGCGATGACATCGTTATCACAAGCCACAAGCGCAAAAGCACTTACAAGGGTGATAATCGAAATCTTTAAAAGTTTATTTTTACGCATAGTAGTAATAATTACCTCCTTTGTCGAATTCGGCATAAAGAGCCGCCGCACCTGGAGCTGAGGGATCTTCATATAATTTGAAGAAATCATCGGCAATGCGTTCAGGAACTAGACGAGTTAATTTTGGTGAGATGGCTCCGGTCACGCCGTTGTATGTTTGATACCATACATTGCGATCGTACGTTTGTTTTTCGAGGAGTTCTGTATAAGTTCTCCAAGATTTATACAAGCCATCTTCTTGGTTGTAAATGTTATTTTCTTTCGTTCTATTTATATAGGCATCAATTTTTTCATCTAAACCTTCAGCTGGACCGGTGAAAGAAATATTGACCTTACCAGTGAGATATTGATAGAGGCGATAATCATAAGTCTTATCAAAGCCAGAAATGGCATCTTTGACTTCGTCAGCGCGCTTCTTATAATCTTCGAGTTTATTTGATTGAATGAAGCCGACATATGAATCTTGGTCATAGCCATCATCACCTGGCAACTTAGTGTCATAGTAAGAAGCTAAGTCTTGATATTCATAAACAGATTTTTCAATAATCATGAAATGAATGCCAAATTGACTGCGGACACCGATAATGACGTTGCCTCTTTCATCGACTAAATAACCGTTGTTATTAAATCTTGGTAAAGAAGCATCGAATGGGGCCGCGTCCACTAAATTATCGTAAGCGAACTCTTCTTCTGGATTGACTAAACCAGCATGAGCGGCTTTTTTAGCATTTTTGATGACAAAAACATTGTGTAAATTGAAGTACTTATTCCAAATAATGTTACGTGGATAAAGGGCTTCACTGCCATCAGCTAACTTATTGCCTTCCTTGTCGGCATCGACTTCGGCATAAGTGCCCATGTTAACGAAGGCTTCGTAAGGAACTTCAGTAATGTCAGCTAATAGAGCATTAGCGACATCGTCGGTTAAACCCAAACCATCTTTGACAACATCAGCGACTGGGCTAGTTTTATTGGCAGCGTTATATAAACTGTCATAAACATATAAGCCTAGTTGGAATTCATTGACCATCGCTAAATTGCCAGAAGAGGCATCGTTAGTCACGATTCCTACGTCGCCACCGTTGGCGCTTGAGCCATCATCGCTATAAGTTTTTGCAACTTCCGAGAAAGTGAATTTGCCTTCAGCTAAAGTGGAAGCGGTGTCATAGAGAAGCTTGGCTTGATTTTCATCAATAGCATCTTTATAAAATTTCTTAACCCCATCTGAGGATTCATCAACTTTAACCAAGATGTGACGAATATGGTAAGGCATCGCCGCCTTAACATCACTGACGACGGCTGTGCCATCACTTTTAACCCCTAAAAATTCTTCTTTTAGGGCTGCAGCGTTGTCCGCATTGTCAGCGTACCAGTTTTTAATAACTTCTTTTTCTTTCTCATAGATGAATTTTTCCAAGAGGCCTTTTTCATTTTCGACATTATTATTGTCGAGAATATCTTCCCATGCCTCATCATATGTTTTGTCTTCATTGTTCTTGGCTTCAGTTCTGGCTTTATCCTTTTGTTCTCTGACCTGGTTTTTAGCCCAGTTTTCAATTTCAGAATATTTCATTTCGCCTTTATCAAAGTTGTTTTCTTTGAATTCATAGCGAACTAAAACTTCTAAAATTTTGTCATAGAATTTGGTAATACCGTTGCTCGTATGACGATATGAATTGTAGACGTCATCAGTAATCAAAGCGACCTTTTCATCACTACCATAAGGAGTGAAAGTGACGATTGCTTTATTTGATGCCGTTACAGAATTACATGCGGTCATAGCCATAGCCGCAATGAAGCCAGAAACTAGTGTAATTGATAGTTTACTCTTCTTCATTTTAACTCTCCTTTTTTAATTAACAGCGCGAATATTATAAATATTCTAGTTTTTATATGCAACAAGTTTTGCATAATTTGCCATATAAAAGGCTATATTTTATTATTCAAAACAAAAATTAACAAATTTAGTCCGAATACTTAAATAAATAACCACGAAATTTAAGGTATCAAAGATGGCAGCTATAAAAATTAGTAATTTATATACTTAAGTTGATAAAAAACCAAAATTAAAACTTTCCAAAATGTTTGTGTAGACTGTTTTCGCTAACTATAATTTTATTTAATTTTAATTAACCAATAAAAGTTGCAATTGCTTCGCCTGTGATAACCATTTTGTTGCCGATAAATATATCGATTAGTGTCGCATAATCACTTTGAATTTTATTAAGGTGCGCACTGGCAAGAGTCACGGTTGCCGCAAGGCCGCTTTTGGAGCGAATGTCACTTGGGAAATCACTAAAGTTTGTGTAACCATCGTGATCGGCTTGAATAAACATCATTGGAATCGATGTTTCATAAGTGATGAGTTCGTCTCCACTATAGCCGTAGAAATATTGTTTTCTCAGCTCAACATCATATTTTCGTGATGTTTCAAATAAGACTAGCCTGTTTTTGGTTGGTTCAAAAATAGAAGTACTGTTATTTAAATAGATATCGTGATTATTATTCCCACCAAGACCAAAAGTTGTACTTTCATTTTTAAGAGCTTTGACATTTGTAATACCGCTAATATCGTTCAAATTGAACCAAAGGGTGTGATAAGTTGCTGTTATACCCCACTTAGTAAATGTTTCTCTCACTTCATAACCAAGCAACTTGGCTTCACTAGTTTGATAAAGTTCATTAATGTAACCAGTAAAGCCAATCATTCCACTAGCTTTGTTGCCAACGACCGAAGTGTAAGTATCGTTAATATAAAAATCAGCACAACTAGGAATTAAATCCTTATCTTGGAATTGCACCTATTCATAGATATGTCCTTCAAATGAATTATTGTTAGATCTTTCGATTGCTGTTAATGTGGAAAAATTGGGCTCATTAATGTCGCTTTCCCACTTGCTCACAGTTTGGAAAGTGACATGAAGCTCATCTGCTAAATCTTTTTGGGTGATTTTAGTTTCAGTTCTAAGTTTCTTTAATTTTTGCCCGAATGTCATAATATGTTACCTCGGATTTAGTTTCGCTTTTTCGACGAAATAAGTA
>JAAZFO010000028.1 GCA_012511695.1 Erysipelotrichia bacterium
AATAACGGAACTTATACTTTAAAAATGGATGGCACTGAGGTCCTCAATTGGATACAGAGCAGTGCCAAAGTTTCTATTTAATTAAATTTTAATAATGGTGTGAAAGGAGGAAAGAAAATGAAAAGTCGTATTGCCAGTATGCTTAGAAAAGAATATAAATACAGGCCTAGTAAGGAACTATGTGACTATATTAAAGAAGCCTTAGTTGGGCACATGTCAGTTGATATGTACGGAAAAACAACGATTATTTCCATTTATTACGACACGCCAGAACACCTCCTCATCAGAAGGTCGATTGAAAAACCTAGGTTTAAAGAAAAAGTACGTATACGGGCTTATGGACTAGTCGGTGACGATGATAAAGTTTTTGTTGAAGTCAAAAGAAAAGTCAGAGGCGTCGTCTATAAGCGTCGGGTTAAATCTACAGAACGCGAAGCAGAAAAATTTTTTAGATACGAAAGTGATTTGGCCGAAGGCGGACAAATCGCTCACGAAATTAGTTACACTCGTGACTACTACAAAAATTTAAAACCCAAGCTCATGATTCTTTATGATCGGACTGCTTATATACAAGACAGTAGTGGTTTAAGAATTACTATCGATGAAAATCCCCGCTATCGCACGGATAGTTTAAATTTACACACATCTATTGAAGGTATCTCAATTCTTTCTCCTGGCGAAGCTATTCTTGAAATCAAAGCTCAAAGCTCGCTGCCTCTATGGCTGACTAATATTTTAGTAAGCGGAAAAATTTATCGGACTAGCTTCTCAAAAGTTGGGGAAGCTTTTAAAAAATATCATGCAACTCTTGCATCTGAAGAAAGGAAATCTGTATTATGAGTTCTTTATTTACTCTATTATCGAATGTTGACAAAGTTTATGTTTCATTAATCGTTGTCGCTTCGGCACTTGTGTCCGCGCTTATTTTCACCTTTATAACTTCGTTGAAAATGCGAGGCACTAAAAGTTATTTCATTACCAGTAGCCTCCTACCAGTGGTGGTGGCTGCAATTGTGTCGATGGTGTCTATTTTTCTAGACGACGCCACGACTGGGGTGGTGCGCATTGTCACTATTTCCGTCGCCTTAGGTCTAATAAGATTTAGAAGTTATAATGGACGCGCGGAAGAAATGCTGCTCCTATTTTGCGGGGTTGCTATTGGTTTAATTTCTGGTCTAGGCTTTGTCGTCTTTGCCCTTATCTTTGCGGTCGTTGTGGCTCTACTATTTCTTGGTCTATCTTCTATTAACCTCTTTTCAGGCAAAAAATTTAATGGCGAAAAGATGCTTAGAATTACTGTTCCAGAATCTTTGGAATATGACGAAGTACTCGCCGATACATTCAAACGTTTCCTAAAGCAACATGAAATGATTGAAATCAGAACGACGGCGATGGGGTCGATGTTTAGATTGTCCTATCGCATTGAAATGATCGATAGCAAACAAGAAAAAGCTTTCATCGATGAGCTGAGAACTAAAAATTCTAATTTAGAAATTTCCATTATCCCATTTTTGGGTAATGAAAGAAGTCTCTAATTAATAAATTTTAGACAAATACTTAAAAATCCTCCTATTAGTATAGTGAGAGTTCAATAGTGGTGCCTAAAAGGTCTAACTTACCACTCTTAATTTCTCTTAAGACTTGCCCGAGGATTTTTAATTTTCCCATTCCCTAAAAATGCGAATTACATCATGGTTCTATTTAAAAAACAACACCATTATTCCCACTTCCCACTTCCTCGGGTAGGTGCATGGTGACACGCGCTTTACAAACCAGCAGGGAACTTATATAATTGAAAGGCTGTAAAGCAAAGACTCTCTGCTATTACTTTTAAGATAATAGCCAGAAGACCAAAGGGAGGTAAAAACAAAATGCGCAAATATGAAATTATGTACATTTTGAAGGCCGATTTAGATGAAGCCGCTCGCGAAGCAGAGATGAAGAACATTCAAGATTTGCTCGAAGAAAATGGCGGAAAGGTTAAAAACACTGATCTAAAATTAGGTTTACGCGACTTAGCGTATCCGATTAAGAAGTTAACCAAAGGTTTCTATGTCGTCCTCAAAGTTGATGCTGATGAGTCTACACTTTTTGAATTTAATCGTAGAATTAAAATCAATCCAGCCGTGTTACGTCACCTAGTTACAGTTGACCAACAATAAGGAGGATAATGCATGGTTAATCGAGTCGTCTTAGCCGGTCGTCTTGTCAGAGACCCAGAGCTAAGAAAATCAAGTTCAGGCACTAGTTTCGCTACTTTTACTATTGCTGTTGATAATAGATCAAAGGAAGCTGATGGCACGAGAGGAACTTTGTTCCTTAGCTGCATTATCTTTGGAGAACAAGCGGAAAATACGGTTAAGTATACACGCAAAGGTTCAATGATCGCTATTGATGGCAGCCTTAATCAAAGAAATTTTGTGCGCCAAGATGGTTCTAGAGGAAAGGAAA
>JAAZFO010000003.1 GCA_012511695.1 Erysipelotrichia bacterium
CGAGCACTTTGCCAACATAATCAATTTCTATCTCGGTTTTACGTGCGTATACCTTGTCAAATAGGGTACAAATAATGATCTGTTTTGGCTCGTGATGTTCATTGAGATGTTCAATTAAATATTTCATCGAAATACCGGTGTCGATCACATCTTCAACGATGACGATGGACCGCCCTTTTATCTCAGTTTCTAATTCTCTTTTAAGGGTAATTTTTCCAGTTGATTTAGTGCCCCTATAAGAGGTAATTTGGAGAAAGTCAGTGAAAATTGGGCGTTCAACGCCCTTGATTAGATTGGACATGAAGTTCAAAGCCCCCTTCATCACTCCTAAAAATAATGGGGTTCTTTCCTCATTTTTTAATTTATTAGTTAGCTCTCCGCCAATTCTGTGACAAATAGCTAAAATTTCATCTTCTGTTAATACAATTTTATTTTTCATATGACCCTCTATATTCCCACTCAATTGTAGCACAAGGTTTATTAGTGATATCGTATAAAACACGGTTCACTCCCTCGACCTCATCCAAGATCCGATCCCTTATTTTGCCTAATAAGGCATAAGGGATTTCTTCAATGGTCGCGGTGAGTGCATCGACGCTATTCACCGCTCTGATGACCACGGGCCATTCAAATGCCCGTTTGCCCTTTTTAATACCAGTTGATCGCACCGGTGGCACGACCGTAAAAAACTGCCATACTTTTTGATCTAATCCAGCGAGCGCAAACTCTTCTCTTAAAATCGCATCGCTCTCTTTTACCGCCTTTAGTCTATCTTTAGTAATCGCACCTATGCACCTCATAGCTAAACCTGGACCTGGAAATGGTTGACGGTAAACCATCCCGTGCGACAACCCTAATGCTTCGCCGACTTGGCGAACTTCATCTTTATACAGTGATTTAATTGGTTCGACGAGCTCAAAACCTAGCTGAGCAGGTAAGCCACCGACATTATGATGGGCCTTAACAGTGTCGCTTTCTATAATGTCTGGATAAATCGTTCCTTGAGCCAAAAAAGCAACACCGTTAAGCTTTTTTGCTTCTTTTTTAAATACTTCAATGAACAAATGACCAATAATTTTGCGCTTTTCTTCTGGGTCACTAACGCCCTTTAAAGCGTCTAAAAATTTATCTGCAGCATCGACATAAATTAAATTAGCTTTCATTTCATTTTTGAAAACGCTGAGAACTTCTTCGCTTTCATTTTTTCTTAATAAACCGTGATCGACGTGGACACAGATGAGTTTATGACCAATAGCTTTTATTAGTAAAGCCGCACAAACCGAAGAATCAACACCACCAGATAAACCCAAAAGGACACGTCCGTCTTTGACTTGCGCTCTAATTTTATCGATTTGGTCAGCGATAAAGACATCGGCCAATTCTTTAGAATTAATACGCTCCATTTTAGGGTCTCTGATATTTTTGCTCATAATTTCTCCTCGTTTGTAATTAATAAATTTTAAATGTGTTTTGTGGTCCACTATTTAACATTATGGTTGCCGTTTTACTAGCTTAGTTTAAAGATTGTTTTTGGACTTAACATTATTCATGATTTATCTATTGTATTAATAAAAGCAATTCGAAGCAATGAATACCACCACTTTATTAGGGGTTATCATGAAACAACAAAAGTAGACACAGTAGTTTTAGTTACTCTCCGGTTTGTTTAGTGTTTATTTTTTTATTTGCTAATAGCGATATTTTATTATTACTTTCAAAAACAAAAATGTTCCTCCCCGGCTATCATAAATAGGGGCGGAACATTTATAAAGTCAATTGTTTACTTCTATACTATTTTATTAGTATAGCCCAGGTTTATAAAGGCCCTGATCGACTAAAGCTTTTAAAGATTTTACAACATTTGGCTTATCTTCTTTATAAGTCACTCCGAACCACACAGAAGACGTCGCTAAGAGTCTTAATTGCGCTCGCCCTTCATTGACTAGTTCATCAACAACCGTAGGAATTAAAAATTCTGCCTTTGGGTCATCGAGATTGGTTTTTAACCAGCGTGGAAACTTTTCTTTTAAATGATCTATTAATTCGACATTAAAAGCGAACAAATTCATCGACACTAGTTGATCGGGTTCGACTTTAAACGGACTGCCGCCATCGAGTGGTTGACAGATGATGTCCCCATTATCGTCTTTGGCAACTGAAGATTCGACTAATTTAGTTAAAAAACCATCCTTTTCGAACGTAACTCCTCTTTTTACAGAACCGTTTTCAGTCATCGTGTTTACAATTTTAAAAGCGACATTGGCGTATTTACCTTGGCTTTTTTTAGGTAAAGATTTTAAATAATTGAAGGCCACTTGATAAGCGTTTAACCCATAAAAATCATCACCGTTAATGATAATAAAATCTTCTTTAATTAAATGTCTAGCCGCATAGATTGCATGTGCGGTCCCCCATGGTTTTTCACGGTCTTTAGGACACACAAAACCCTCTGGCAAATCATTGAGGTCTTGAAAAGCATAGTGGACATCAATGATTTTTTCAACGCGTTTGCCGATAGTGTTTTTAAAATCTTCGTAAAAATCTTTTTTTATGATGAAAACAACACTAGTAAAACCTGCTCTTTTGGCATCATAAATAGAGTAATCTAAGATAAAATTATGGTACTCATCCATGGGTTCCATTTGCTTTAAACCCCCGAACCGAGACCCCATTCCAGCGGCAAGTATAACTAGTTGCATATCAATCAATCCTTTCAATCAAAAAATAAAGCTGCGGCTCCAATTTTACCAGCATCGTACCCGAGCGTTGCGGGTATCACTTCAACCTTGGGAGTAAATTTATAACCGTAATTATAAGCCCTTAAATACCGATTTACTCGACTAAATAATATTTCTCCCGCATTAGCAATGCCACCTGTAAGAACAATTACATTTGGCCTAAATATATTGCAGTAATTAAGGAGGCCTTCGCTTAAATATTTCACAAAATTATCGATGATTTTTAAGGCAGTTGGATCTCCTTGTTTTGCGGCTCCAAAAGGAACCGTTCCATCGACAAAGTTTAATTCTGGAGCGAGTTTCCACATCAAAGAATCGCGATTTTTTAACATCGCCTTTTTAGTATCGCGAGTTAAAGCGGTCGCCGATGCATAAGCTTCTAAGCATCCTCTCCGTCCACAAGTACACATTTCTCCATCAACAACGATGGTCATGTGACCGAGCTCTCCACCTTTAGATTCATTACCTTCAATTATTTTTCCATCAATAACTGCCGCTCCGCCGACTCCAGTTCCTAGAGTGATTACAACGACCGTTGGGTGGTGTTTGCCAGCTCCAAAGCGCGCTTCGCCTAAGGCGGAAGCATTTGCGTCATTCATAATTTTAATTTGATAAGGCAAGATTTCATGCATTAAATCAACGATACGTACATTTTCCCACCGTAAATTATTAGCATAATTGATTGTGCCAGAAGAAATATCTAGCGTTCCTGGAATACCGATTCCAATCCCTTCAATCTTGTCTGCTAACTGGTGGCGTTCAATATAATTTTGCACCATCACAGTCAGTTTACGTATACACGTTTCGCTTGATTCCCATTTATTAACAGGCATGGAAAAGCCTTCAAAAATTTTGCCGTTACTTTTAACAGCAGCGCCTTTGATTGACGTCCCTCCGATATCAATACCAATAGCTACCATGGGTCGCATCTCCTCTACTATAATTGTTTAATTGAGTAAAAAACAAAATTGTTATCATTATCGATATAGCCAGTTTCTTTACCCTTAATAATGATGTAACCATCTTCGTCGATATAACCGACTTTAACATCGGCGCGGATAATGTCCCCATCAGGGGTGAGATCCGCAAATTTTTGGCGATTAATAAAGATTCCTTCGCGCGCAATGTAGCCAACCATTTGTTTGCCAACAAAGACATTTTTTCCGTAACTTTCGACGATTTGCATACTACTTCCCAATCAACTCCGCATGGTGGTCAACTTTTTGGCCGCTCTTGACTTTTGCGTTTTCTAATTTTGCAAAGCAGATTTCGACTTCATTACCCACTTCAACGTTGTTCATGACGACATTAGGCCCGATAACACAGCCTTCGCCAATATTGGACTTGCCAAGAATTGTCGTTCCCGGACGGATGACAGTGTCTTGCCCAATGGTCACGTCTGGAGAAATATATACGGAACCAATATCATCAATTGAAACGCCCGAAAGCATTAATTTTTGGTTGATTCTGCGGCGCATAATTTTCGCAGCGTAAGCGAGCTGGATGCGGTTGTTGATACTGAAGACCTCTTTCATTTCTTCGGCAACAAAAACGCCGACATGATAGCCGTCATTAATCAACAAGTGCACTAGTTCTGATAAGTAAAACAAGTGTCGGTTGTTATCAACGGAAAGTCTTTCAATATATTTGAACAAGAGTTCATTATCTACAATACATATACCTGTATTAATTTCATTGATTTCATATTCGCTAAAGGTGCAATCACTTTCTTCTCTAATGGCGAGAATGCGATTACTTTTTTCTTCACGAATAATTCGGCCGTAGCCTTTAGTGTTTTCTAAAACAGCAGAGACGACTGTCATATCATATTTGTTCTTTTCATGGATGCGGAAAATAGAGCGCAAAGTATCTACCTCCACGAGTGGAGTGTCACCATAAATTACCAGGGTTTGTCCAGGCTCGCCGACTAAAACTGGTTTAGCCTGTAAAACGGCGTGACCGGTTCCTAGCAAACGATTTTGCCAAACAATCGCTGAATCTTGTTCAACTAAACTTTTAGTTAGTTCTCCGCCAAAGCCGACAACAGTCACAATGTGTTTTGGTTCTAATTGTTTAACGGCATCAACGACATAATTAATGATTGGTTTTCCAAGAATTGGATATGAAACTTTTGAGTGTTCTGGATCACGGGAATTCATTCCTGCGCCCTTACCAGCTGCCAAAATCACAACATTTTTGTCCATAAGTTTTCTCCTTTACTTTAAGACTTTTGCCAATTCGACGTGATAACGATCCTCTAACTTTTTAAAGATGTTTTTTAATAATTTTTTATTGGTGCTCATGGCAAATACTGCCGAGCCAGACCCAGTTAGCTGCACTATTTTTAAACCATAGCTCTTTAGCAGATCAATAATGGTTTGAATTTCTGGAACAGCAGAAATGGCAGCTGCTTGAAGCGCGTTAGAAATATTATCAGCAATAGTCTCGTCGTCACCTATTGCTAAAGCTTCTATTATTTTATCGACATTACAAATTGATAATTCCATTGTATCAGCAATTTGATATATTTCTCTAGTGGGACATCCTACTTCTGGTTTAACGATTAAAACAAAATACTTGTTTTTAACGGTGATCGGGGAAATGATATCTCCTATGCCCTGGCAACGGGCTGGAACATTTTTGATAAAAAAGGGTATGTCACTACCGATAGTTTTACCGATGTCCATCAATTGCTCATCGCTAGCTTGTAGCTTTAACAAGCGATTAATCGCTTTCAACGTAACTGCGGCATTAGAAGAGCCGCCGCCTAGTCCCGCTTGAATAGGAATAACTTTGTGAATAAAAACACTGAACTTCTGATTAAACTTATAAATCTTCTGCAATGCTTCAATTGCCAAAGTGGCTAAGTTATGTCCGACAATTCCAGTTGAAAAATCATCCACTGTCACAAAATTGTCTTTTGCGGTCGCCAATTTAGACACTATAAGAGAATCATGGAGCGAGATCGGTAAAACGATCATATCTAAGTCGTGATAACCATCTTTTCTTTTTCCAGTGATGTTTAAACAGAGATTAATTTTTGCATGACTGCGCAAATGTAGAGTTTTCATATCAATACCATTTTACAACGTAAAAGTTCATTTTAATAGACCATACGTCACTTATTTAAATAATCATAAATATCGCAATAAGTCGCTGGAGGTAAGTTTTCTGGCCGGGCTGATTGATTAATATTTAAATCTCGGCAAACACTTAGTGCCTTTTCTTTGCTTTCAACAATGGCTAGCAAATTGTTGACAATCGTTTTTCGGCGTTTAGCAAAAAGTTGTTTGCACATTTTATAAATCTTTATAGCTTTTTCTCGATCCGCCTTATGGTTAATATTAATTCTAAAAACTACTGACCGGCACTTAGGCACGGGATAAAATAAACCCGCTTTTACCATAAATAATCTTTCAATGGTTCCTAATAAATGAATTAACACAGATATCGGCCCATAGTTTATACCGCTGGTGTCGATAAAACGACTTAAAGCTTCGGCTTGGACCATAAAGACCATTGTTTCAGCGCGTTCGCCATTTAAAAGGCAGTACTGGATGATTTCGGTCGTAATTGTATAGGGAATGTTCCCGATTATTTTATTGTAAGAGTTAATATTCTCTTTCCGGATGTCGTTTGCCACAAATGTCAACTGAGAGTCTTGTTGATAAATATCGCGTAAAAAACTTATCATTCGCTTATCGATATCAACCGCAGTAATTTTAGCTTTTGACCTCATTAAAAAATGTGTTAAAGATCCAAAGCCTGGCCCTATTTCCAACACCTGGTCACCTTTTATAACATTAAGAGCTTCGACAATTTTTGCGCTAGTTTCTGGGGAAGTTAAAAAGTTTTGTCCGTAGTCTTTGCTCGGTTTTATTTCCAAGCGTTTCACGATTTCCATTATATTTGCGCGATTAATTTCCATGGTATTCCTTAATGAGTTTTTGTAACTCCTCTAGTTGTATCCTGTGATAGTTTAGCCGTTTGATTAATTGTTTGAGGTTACACCTTCCTAAATGTAGTTTTTGGCAAACAAAAGTTCTTAACTCAACATCATTTATTAGCCCTATTTTTTGTAAATCAGCGGTAGTAATTTTTCCTTCTTTGTACGGTTCTTTAAGGATATATGGCTGTAGTTTTTTAAAAATTTCAGCAATCGTACATTCCGCTACGCCTTTTTTAAAACCTCTTATGCATTGTTTACTATCAACTTCGACATTGATAACTTTATTTAGTTCTCTATTAAGTTTTTGGCGAATCCACTGCCCCGCCTCATCTGGATCTGTTAAAACTATGACTTGTTTATCCTTTAGATAATCGAGTGTCGGTTTAGCCATTTCATAACCATTCACCACCACAATTTCGGAAGCAAAATAATTGGCCAAGTATGCCTTATCGGCCTTGCCTTCAACTACCAAGATGGCATTTAAATAACGTTTCATAATTTAAATAAACGGCAGGCGTTATTGTAAACTGCATCTAGCAAGTCTTTTTTTGACATTTGCCTTAAAGAAGCAATTTCATCAGCGATATAAATAAGATTTGCGGGCTCATTAACTGTGCCACGCCTTGCTTGCGGCGTTAAATAAGGGGCATCCGTCTCTAACACTAATCTTTCTAACGGCACTTCAATTGCTACTTTTTGAGGAGTTTTAGCGTTTTTATACGTCACGGGGCCGTCAAGACCGATATATAAGCCTAAACTAAGGGCCTCGTCTAATGATTCAACACTCCCGGAATAGCAATGCATCACTCCACCGTGTACGGGTTTATGATCTTGAAGAATTTTAATTGTGTCTGCGAAAGCATCGCGACTATGAATAACGATTGGTAAGCCAGCGCGATTAGCAAACTCAATTTGCTCGATAAAAATATCTTTTTGTTGCTGGTGAATTTTTTTGTCTTTCGTGTAGTGATAATCTAAACCGATTTCACCGATAGCGACAACTTTATTGTGTTTTGATAACTCTAATATTTGGTTTAATAAAACTTTGTCAACATTTTCGATATCGTTTGGGTGAACACCCACTGTCGCATAAATAAAAGGATAGCGTGAGGCGATATCTAGGGCTTTTAAAGAACTTTGATAGTCCCAACCGATGACGACCATCTTATCAACGCCAACCGTTAAAGCACGCTTAATAACAGCGTCCAGGCCTTTGTAAAGTAAGTCGTTATTTAAATGACAATGAGTATCGAACAGTTTCATTATTTCCCCACACAAAAACGCGCAAAAATTTCTTTAGATAAATCGAGTTGATTAGTCTCACCTAAGATTTCTAAAATGGCGCTAAAGGCGTCGAACAAAGAAATAGAAATTAAATCAACTGTCAAATCCATTTCAGCGTCCTGGTACGCTTTAAATAAAGATTATCTAGCTCTTTTTAACAAACCTATTTGTCTGGCATTGTTTAAAGCTGGTGTAGAGAAGGCTTTGTCGTCAATTCCAATTCTTTTTTTAATCTCTTCCACTAGTGGCGTTATTTGGTGATGAAGAGCAGAAACAGATAACTCCTTATCTTTCTTAGCTAAATCTACTTTGTTATAAACGATAATCGGTTGCAGGTCATCCACGTAATCGAGAATTTTTTGATCTTCTTCATCGAGCTCTTGAGAAGCATCTAACACCACAATAACGACATCCGCTTCTTGAATGGCTCCTTTAGTTTTTTCAATCCCTATAGATTCAATCTTATCGCTTGATTCACGTATACCAGCAGTATCATATAGATGTAAAAC